>CAYYVO010000045.1:9553-10214 GCA_964475175.1 uncultured Dehalococcoidaceae bacterium
ATCGAGGATGAGAAGGTCGGGATTGAGAAAGAGGAGCTTGGCCAGTTCTACCCGCGTCAGCCAGCCGCCGCTGAGCTCGGTAAGCGGACGATTGAACTCAGATTCTTCGAAGCCAAGACCGGAGAGGATAATCCCGGCCTGGTGTTCGGTATTATAACCGCCGGTAGATTCGTATTCGTGCTGGAGCTCCCCCAGCTCGCGGAGCATAACGGCGATAGTCTCCTGGTCTTTCTCATCAGCAAGGTCTTCCTGCAGCATCCTGATTTTATGAGATAGGTCGTTGATATCGTCGGATGATTGGGAAACTTCATCGATAAGTGTACGTTTGGACGATGGCTTGATATCCTGTCTCAGGTAGCCGATGGTGGTGCCCCGGCGCACGGTAACACTGCCGGAATCCGGGCTGATACTGCCGGAGATAATCTCGAACAGGGTGGTCTTGCCGGTACCGTTCTCGCCGATAACAGCGATACGGTCATGCATGCCGACATTAAAGCTGATGCCGCTGAAAAGCGAATGCATGCTATATGACTTTGATATATTTGAAACGCTAAGCATTTTATTTTAATTCCTCTGCGGTTACAGTATTCTTTCTTGTCTTTTCCGGGTGAGAACCTGGATAACAAAAAACCCAGGTCTTTTGCCTGGGCTCGAACTGCGT
>CAYYVO010000046.1:0-10161 GCA_964475175.1 uncultured Dehalococcoidaceae bacterium
TTCTTTACTCATGCTGCCTCCTGAAAGAATGACTCTAGTTAAGAATATTGCAGCAGGGAGCGCTGCTGCCGATATTTTAGTTTCGGGGAAGCTGTGATGTCAAGCTTATTTAGCTTTAGCTGCTAATGTCGGCAGTACGGTCGATAATACACGGTCGGATAAATCTTGTTTCTCATGAAACGAATATAATCTGCGGGTGTCCATTTCTTTACGGGAAGTTAATAGTGGCTTTATGAATTCTTTATAATTTTTATGTGAGCATTTATACCGGTGTGTCAGAATATAACCATAGTCCTAGTACCAAAGTATTCCCGGGGCAGGGAGGACATATTCAATGAAAATGGTCATCAGCTTTATTTCCGGAGTTGTTATCTGCGGACTGCTTTTAATTGGTGTGAGCAATGTCCTTCCCATCCGGGCCGAAACAGAGGACTTGACCGAGGAAAGTACGGACTCTGACCTTGCCGGCCTGCTGCCGGATATCGAAACGATATACCACGAAGCCCTTACCAAGCCTTTTGAGAAAGCCGAGAGCAAAATTTACGACGAAGATATCGCTGAGTTCTACTCAGAGCTTATCGACAGCTGCGGCCTCCGGAAAACGGCTGATGCTGTCAATTAAGGAAATTCCTTCCCACATAAAAAAGCGGAGGTCGCTCTTTCAAGCAACCTCCACCTACAAGACTAACTGGTAACGGACTCAACTCACTGTGGTGATTACCACCATATACTGGGCCTCTGTTTACCAGACGGCCTTTCCAGCTTAATAATCGAGTCGGGTCCGTTTTCTAGATGCCCCGCGCTCCAGCAGGGCCCCAACTGTCCACTTGCCACACTCCGTAGAGTTCGTGAAGCTTCATATTCCACCTCCCGAAGCAGACTCAGGTTGTGATACGAGCTTCTTTCTCAATTCAACCACAATTGCAGACCACTGTCAAGAGGTTAAAACGTCATCTTGAATAGTCAATTAGTACCGGATTTTTATGCTACACCACAGTCGAGCCGCCAGGACCTGCGGCCATATTTCTTTCTATAAATCCGGCTGATTACAGGACCGAGCCGCCGGAAACGTGGAGAACCTGTCCGGTAATATCGCCGGTGATGTCCGAAGCGAAGAATGCGACAGCGTTGGCGATATCTGCCGGTGTGGTGGCTTTACCCATCGGTATCATCTTGGCCAGCATGTCCACAACCGCCTGTTTATCGGGGGCCTTGATGAAGTTAGTCGGTGAGGGGCCGGGGGCAACACAGTTGACCCTTATGCCGGTCTGGGCTTCTACGGTAGCCAGCTGCTTGGTGAAGATATCGACCGCGCCCTTGGCCATGGCGTATGTCCCCACGCCGTGACTGTACATGTGGGAGCTGCCTGAGCCTATGTTGACGATAGAGCCGTATTTCGCCTTTTTCATGTGGGGCAGAACCGCCTGGGTGACCAGCATTAATCCCTTGAGGTTAAGAGCGATTTCTTTATCCCAGATTTCTTCCTTCTGCTCTTCCAGGGGGCCGCCGCCCATAATACCTCCGGCTACGTTAGCGAGGATATCGATTTTACCGTACTCGGCGATGACCTGTTTAACCATTTCCTGGACCTCGTCTCTATTGGTTATATCGGCCTTTACGGCTATGGACTTGCAGCCGAGAGCCTTAATCGCTTCGGCTGTCTGTTTAGCGTCATCAAGATTGATATCCGTTACGGCAACGGCGTCGCAACCCTCTTTAGCCAGGAGAAGTGATATTTCCTTCCCGAATCCTATCTGACTTCCTGCCCCGGTTACCAGGGCTACTTTGCCTTTAAATCCCAGATCCATTATTACCTCCTTTATTTTGAAAGCGTTTTTCCGGCATAATTATATAACATATCGTCGGTTGTGGTGAAGTCCGGCGGCTACTATCTACATGGCAGTAAAGGAAATACAGGGAAATGGGTGAGGGCGGGATTTGGACGTGGTGAATTTGGTCAGGTGACGTATTTCTGCTGACTTCTATGTAAGGTGACCGGTTATAGACCCAGATACGCTTTCTTGATGTGGTCGCTTTTGAGCAAGTCCTCACAGCAACCCTCCAGAGCCAGGCGACCGTTTTCAAGTACGCAGGCTCGGTCGGCAATCTGCAGGGTCTGGTGGACGTTTTGCTCGATGAGTAATATAGTAATTCCCTGGTCGCGCAGTGCCTTGATTATCTGGAAGACATCGGTGACCAGTTTTGGAGCCAGTCCGTTAGATGGCTCATCAATGATACAAAGCTTGGGCCGTGACATTAAACCCCGCCCCATCGCCAGCATCTGCTGTTCGCCGCCGCTTAACGTTGTGGCAAGATGCTTCTCCCGCTCTTGCAGGACAGGAAAGAGCTCGAAGACGTGCTTCATGGTATCTTCCCTGAGTTTCCACGCGCGGCCGCTATAGGCGCCCATTTCCAGGTTTTCACGTATGGACATTTCCGTAAAAAGCCTTCTGCCCTCGGGTATGTGGGAGATACCGAGTTCCACGATGGCATTGGGTGACAGTCCGTCGATTCTCTGGTCGAGGAAAGTAATCGTTCCGGAGGTAGGCTGCAACAGACCGGATATGGCGTGAACGAGAGTCGATTTACCGGCTCCGTTCGCCCCGATAATGGCGACTATTTCTCCTTCGTTGACCGTCAGGCATATGTCCCAGAGCGCCTGAATGCTGCCGTAAAAGGTATTTAAATTACTTACTTGTAACATCTAACTCTTCTCCCAGATATACCTCGACTACTGTTTTGCTGTTGGCGATTTCCTGCGGAGTTCCCTCGGCGATTTTCTTGCCGTGGTGGAGTACGATAATACGGTTACAAACATTCATGATGGCTTTCATAACATGCTCAATCATGACAATGGTGATGCCCCTATCGCTTATCTTCTTCACCAGTTCCATCGCTTCGACGACCTCGGTGTGGGTTAGGCCTGCCATCATCTCATCAAGCAGAAGTACTTCCGGCTTGGTGGCCATAGCTCTGGCTACTTCAAGTCGCTTCTGGTTGGCCAGCGTCAGGTCCCGGGCAGGGGTGAAACTTGCGCCCGACAGCCCCACGAAATCCAGTAATTCCGCTGTATCTTTCTCAGCTTCCGCCGCCGATATTTTACGCGACGTCCCGAAAAGCGAACCTACGCGTACATTATCATAAACCGGCAGGTTGGAAAAAATCTTCACCATCTGGAAAGTCCTGCCGATTCCCATGCGGCAGATTTTATACGGTTTCAAGCCGGCAATATTTTTTCCCTTAAATTTTATAACACCGGGTTTCGGTACCAGGGCTGCTGATATCAGATTAAAGAGCGTTGTCTTGCCGGCACCATTAGGCCCGATAAGACCAACCACTTCTCCCTCATCGACGTAGAAATCGACATCGGATACCGCGGCCAGTCCGCCGAAATATTTGGTTACGCCTTCACCCTCAAGTACGTGCACGTTTTCCTCCCCCAAATCGTCTCCAGAGCTTTTGTACCAGTCCGATAATTCCGTCGGGCATGTACATTATAGCAATCACTAATATAACGCCGAATGAGAGCATATAAATTTCGGAGAACTCGGTTTGAAGTGTTTCTTGCAGGTAGGCAAAAAAGACGGCGCCTATTACCGGACCATAGATTCGCCCCATACCGCCGAAGATAGCCATCAAGACCGGCAGGAAAGAAAAGAGAACACTAAAGGCTACATGTGAGTTAATATAGGTTAATTTCGTGGCCCAGATTGCCCCGGCTGCCCCCATAAAGAAAGCGCTGATGGCAAAGGTGATGATTTTAACCATGGTGACGTTAATACCCATGTGGGACGCGGCTTCCTCATTCTCACCGATGGTCCGCAAGGCTAAACCGAATTTGGAACGCTGGATAAAGAAGGTGGTAATCATCAACAAGACAAAAATACCCAGCATGGTGTAAAAGATAAAGTTATTATCTACCAGAATGACGTATCGACCAAGTAAATGGGATACAGAAAGCTCCCACCAGTTGACAAGCTCCATTATGAGCACAACGAGTCCGAAGGTGAAAATAGCAAAATATATGCCCCTCAGCCTTAGAGTTAGAGCGCCGACGCCAAGGGCGATTATGCTACTCGCTAAGCCGCCTATCAAAACTACCACCAATATCGGAAGTACCGCCCCTGTGGTCGGCAGAAACAGGGCTGAAGCATAGATACCAATCCCGAAGAAAGCAGCCGTAGCCAGTGACATATAGCCGGTAAGACCGGAAAAAAGTACCCAGCTCACCGTAAGGATAGTATACATCAAGAGGGTTGTTACCAGTATGACATTATAGAGCGAGCCAAAGACAGGTAGGGTAACCAGCGCGATAATAATAACGAGACTAATTATTCCCGGTATATAGAATCTTTTGTAGGTAAATCTAGTAATATCCATATCTTTACTTCCCAAAAATACCTTTCGGTCTCACCAGTAGCAGGAGCATGAAGATGAAATAGTAGGCAGCCAGTGATAAGCTCGGGTCGAAATAAGTTACTACTTCGCCTATAATACCAAGGATAAGACCCCCGATAAAAGCGCCGGGGATACTGCCCAGCCCGCCTAATACGATAACTATTATGGCGATGACGGTATATTGCAGACCCATAGCCAGATTGAGGGGAATGCGCATGCTATAAAGTACACCGGCCAGACCGGCCATGGCGGCACCGAAGCCGAAACATAAAGCCAGCACGCGGTTAATATTTACCCCCATGAGGCTGGCAGTTGAGGGGTCTTGTGCGGCTGCCCGTATACCCTTTCCAATGCGGGTACGGGCTAAAAATATGTAGAAGGCTAAACCTATGACTATAGAAAAGCCGAGGATTACCAGCTTGTTGGCACTAAATATTGCTCCTCCTATATCGACTCCAAAATTTAAGTAGGAGTATGCCCTGTAGTCGGCACCCCACGCCAGTAAAGCTATATTTTGGATGACGAACATGAGACCAAAAGTGGCTAACATGGAATTGCCCTCATAGGCTCCAGGGTTTGGCGCCTTGACTCTAAGATGGGTGAATAGAGTCCGTTGGAGCAGAAAACCGATTACGAAAATAACCGGACCAATGATGACCAGACAAATAAGCGGGTTGATACCAACCACGGTGTAAAGCGTAAAAGTGGTGTAAGCTCCGAGCATAATGAATTCGCCATGAGAGATATTCAGCACCCGGGCAACACCGTACTGGAGGCTCAATCCCATGGCAATCAGGGCATAGATACCACCCAGCAGCAAACCGCCAATCGCTATATTAAGAATGGTTACAATGCTTTCAGGCATAATGAGAACTTTCTAATTTTTGTCAATCACAGATGCAGACTGCCTGGAAGGCGCAGGAAGAGCCGAATGACTTAACGATACACCCCTGACAGGTGTTATCTTCGCACCCTTCAGACAGCCTGCATATTATTCAGTCACGCTATTTTATCACTAATTGTAGCTGGGTTCTAATGGTACTATGGTGTCGGCCAATCCGGCTTGGGATAGACCCAATCCGATGTGATTACGGTAGCCGGCCAGTCACCGCCACCGACGATTTCAACTATTCCACCCTGCCACTGACCGATCTCACCGGGATGGGTTTCCTTGGCCAGAAGTCCACCACCGCCTTCAGTCACCACGAACCAGGTATCTCCCAGAAGGGTATCGAAGTGGTTGTTGGCGATGTAATCCCTTAACACGTCCTGGTCGAGGGTTCCGGTGGTCTCGATAGCCTGCTGCCAGATTTCCACTAAGGGCAGGTAGAACGGAGCGCCCCACCAGTCTAGATTTGGAAAGCCGACGAGTGCCTCGAGTTGAGCAAATGCATCAGCGAAGGCTGGTGAAGTCTTGGGGTTAGCGTTGGCAAAACAGGATACTCCCTCTACGATTGCCGGGTCACCACCGAAAGATACGCCGTAGAAGCCGAAATTGGCTCCGGGGCCCATGAGAACAGCCGGCGGGTTAAAGCCGATTGCCATCATCTCACCGGTAACCGGCAGGACTATAGGCGGATAAGCAAAGACGCAGAAAATATCGGGGTCGGCCGCCTTGGCTTCCTTCACCAGCAGCGAGAAGTCCGTATAGGTTATCGGAACGGATTTGTTAGCGATTACTTCAATGCCTACCTTGGGGAATTCTATAGACGCCACGCCGCCGTACTCTATGCCGTGGAGGTCGGCAATGGTGATTATATACGCCGTCTTGGCGCCCTTGGCGGCACACATCTCAGCGAAAACCGGTAGCTGATAGTGGTCGGAGAAGGGCAGAGAGACGAATACGTAAGGTAGACCGAAAAGGGCCTCCCTCATAATGGTGGCGCCGCCCTCGGCCGTGAGGAGTACCTTCCCGTATTTATTGGCTATAGGGGCTTGAGCCGAAATGAAAGCGGTGCCACAGGCGGAGAACAGGATGTCAACCTTGTCCTCTAATATTAGCTTTTCGGTTAGCCTTACCATGGTGCCAATATCAGTGGCATCATCATATATAATGTACTCTACGGGCAATTTCTTGCCGTATTCTTCGACATAGATGCCGCCATCGGCGTTTACCTTCTCCTCCCATAACTTCATGACTGGTCCTAGTGCAGCGTCTCCGATAGCAGCGTTGGGACCGGAGATAGGCCTGGAAGCGCCAATAACGATGCTATTCTTCTCAGGCGGTGCTGGTGCGGGTGCAGGCCCCGGTGTGGGCGAAGGAGCCGGGGTCGGCTCTTCTTCCTCAGCGCAGCCGGCTACTAGCGTTAAGGCAAGAATCAGACAAATTGCTAGCGGGATTGCATATTTCTTAATTTTATTCCACATAAATGCAACATACCTCCTTTTTCATGGTAGACCGTGTAGAGATGGACTCATGTGTCTTCCATAAACATCACCTCCCTGGTTAATTACTCTTCTATATTAGGCTCTAATATACGCAACTTATCATGAGAGTATGCACAATTCAACACAATCTTCTCTATGAATCTATAGAGAATTTTATGCATGATTCACTCTATTCTAGTTTACATAAAAGGCGTATTTCTCTATTGAGTTTGTCCGCCCATCAGTGCAGTGAGTGTGCAAGTCGGGTTTTCCGCTAATATCCAGTGTAAAAGGTTTGAGAAACTTTATAATACCTGAAGGGCAGTTGTCAAGCTCCGTTATGGTAAATTTTCAGGCATACCTATCGTGAATTCGTGTATATTGATAAAATTGGCTACGCAAGAGGGTGTATTTCCGGTTATATTTTGGAGGATGGCAATCAGGCCACCAGGCCTCGTTTCTACATATCAACAGTAATGTCGCCCAGCCCGAGTTCATCTAGCCTGGCCTTGGTTGGAAATCCTGTTTCTACGTCCCAACCCCTGAGACGGTAATAGTCGCTCTTCATTTTTTCGAATTCATCCCTGTCGAGGACTTTTCCGAGTCTGGATATTATCTGGCCGTCCGGTCCCGGCATAATGGCGTCCGGATTAAAAAAGACATCCCCCTGTTGTAAGGGATTGGTAAAAGAGTAATCGAGAACATTATCACCTTCGCGACCGCCCCATCCCTGACGCAACTGTATGGCACGCTGCAGATTATAGATTCTTTCGCCGGTCTGGTACAGCTCGTTTTCTGCTGTTTCGCTGCCGGTGATGGCGGAATAGACCTGACTCTCTAGAGAGGGGTCGCCGACATGGCCGGTCGGGTTATCAGCCGAAGCCACCTGCATAGGCCAGTGGACATCGCAGAGGATGAGGCTCTCATTAACGCAGGAGCGGTCCTGTACCTTTTTAGCTGCCATGGCCTTGCCTTCATAGGTAGAGAAATCAACCGCCTTGACACCGCCCCAGAACCTCTCCGCAACAGTATGAAGGTCATCGGTGGTGAAAAAGGAGCCTTCGAGTCCTCTTGCCCAGCTTGTCCATGAAATAAGGATGTTGCCGCTGATGCCGTGGAGCTGAGTTATCGGTCTCCTTGTTTCGGTGGCGTACATCAGTGCCGTCGTCAATATCAACCGGGGGTCATAGTCCCTGGTCTCGCTGGTAGGAGTGGCTACATATTTGGCGGCAATCTCTTCGGCCTTTTCACCGATTGTTTCGGCGGCAGCAAGAGTACCTCGGGAAAGGACATCCCCGAAGCCTTCTCTCAACGATATTTTACGGGTCAGTTCTTCAATGAACTCGGCGCTGCCGGCGCTGGAGAGGGGGAGGGCTGTCTGCTTATCGGTGATAATGCCTTCACGGTAGCACTCGATGAGCCAGGAGATTAGCGGCCCCATTACTGCGGAATCGAGTCCGTATCCGTCACAAAGTCGGGTTGCCAGCAGTGACGTTTCGTTCCACTCGCCGTAATATTCTGTGACCGGCGGCGTGTAGAAACCGGACGCCTGGCAGAAAGCCTTGTAACGGCGGCCTTTCTCTCCTTTGTATGATTGCCGGGAACAGCCTATGCCGCAGCCGTAGCAGTTTTCCGGGACGGTAAGTCCGGGTACTGTCCACGGTGAAGGTGCGTTAAAAGTTGAACTCCTTATCTGTTTCACCAGGTTGGCTATTTCTTTAAGTTTCTCGGGGTCAGCGGCTTTTGGTCTCACGTTTCCAGCTACAGCAATGGCCTTGAGTTTTTTCGAGCCCATGACGCTTCCCATCCCTCCCGATACGGAAGCCCCGCCATCGGCAAGGGCGGTGGCAAAGACCACCAGATTCTCGGCCGCCGGGCCGATGGAGATAACGCTTACCCCTTTTCCCAGTTCCGCCTTGATACTATCCTGAGTATCAAAGCTCGATAGGCCCCATAGAGCGGAGGCGTCCTTCGTCTCAACGATGCCGTCGTGGATGTAAAGATAAACGGGTCTCTCCGCCTTCCCCCGGACGGTGAGGGCATCATAACCGCCGTATTTCAACGCCGGACCCCACCTGCCGCCGAGGTTGCCGCAGGTAAAGGCCTCCGGCTGATGTAAAGGCGTAACACTTCCCATTACCCAGCGGCATCCTGCCAGTCCGAAGAATCCCGTCACCGGTCCGGTAGCACAAATCAGGCAGTTATCCGGGTCGGCGGCGCCTATCCCGGCGGGTACCATATCCCAGAAAAGCTTTGCGGCCAATCCTCTTCCCCCCAGGAATCTGCCGACATAGTCATCTGATGGTTTCTGGCTGGTTTTACCCCCGGAGAGGTCGATGGATAGAATTTTCCCGGCATAACCATTTTTGCCCATTTCAAGCTACCTCTAATTTCTCAACGTCGTTGTGGTAAAAGTATAACAGAGAATATAGAGCTTAACCAATGTGAATTTCAGCCCGGAGAATGCATGTTTTTACTATCATCCGATATTGACTTAAACAAGGCTAATGGTATAGCCTCATATACGGAAATGACAGCTAATTGCCGGCAAATCGTGCTGGTACGTTTCCAGGTTCTAAGTCTTACGCTAATTAAAGGAGGTCCTGATGAAAGCTGCTATATGTTATGAATTCGGTAAACCACTGGTGATTGAAGACGTTGAGATATCCCCACCCGGAAGAGGAGAAGTAAAGGTTCGCGTGACGGCGACAGCAGTTTGCCACAGCGATATTCATGATATCAAGGGAGAGCTCCCCGGGCCCGTGCCTTTTGTGGGAGGCCATGAAACCGCCGGCTATATAGATGAGACAGGCCCCGACGTTACGTCGGTGAAAGCCGGCGACCCGGTTGTGGTTTCTCTGCTGGTATCCTGCGGTGAGTGTTACTACTGCATTACCGGACTTCCTCACCTTTGCGTGGCCAAGTTCGCCCCGCCGCCTAACGTGCGTCTGCGCAATAAGGACGGGCAAACTCTGGCCCAGAGGGGCAGCATCGGCGGCTTTGCCGAGTATGTCCTGGTAAACGAGTCACAGATAGTGAAACTCCCGGACGACATGCCTTTGGACCGGGCGGCGTTGCTGGCCTGTGGCGTCAGTACGGGATTCGGTGGCGTGGTCAACCGCGCACAGGTCAAGCCTTTTCAAAGTGTTGTGGTAATAGGGGCTGGCGGTGTGGGAATAAACGCCATCCAGGGAGCCGCCTATTCGGGCGCCTATCCGGTTATCGTGGTGGATACCCTCGATTCCAAGATGAAGCTCGCTATGGATTTCGGGGCCACCCACATGGTTAATGCCAAAAAAGACGACGCTGCGGATACGATACAACAGCTAACATCGGGCAGAGGCGCCGACTTCGTTTTCGTAACTGTCGCCGCCATTGCGGCAATGCGGCAGGGTA
>CAYYVO010000047.1:0-9956 GCA_964475175.1 uncultured Dehalococcoidaceae bacterium
CAATAATTACAGATGGTCCGGTAGGCCCGTCCATTCTCTCGGTGGCCTTCCCTGTTGCCATTGCCAACAGCTCATCGAGAGTCCCGAAATTAAGAGCTTCAGCAGGGCAGGATGCCGCACAGGCAGGCTCTCTGCCTGTCTCTACACAGAAATCACACTTCTGCATGGTGCCATCGTCACCAAACTGGGGCACATCATACGGGCATGCCGAGAAGCAGTCCTGGCAGCCATTGCACTTATCCCTGTCAACCAAGACGATGCCATCCTCAGCCCGCTTGCTGATAGCACCGGTGGGGCACACTGCCGCGCAGGCCGGCTTATTACAGTGCATACAGGCCAGGGAGAAAAAGGTTCTGGTAACATTGGGATACTCGCCATCCCAGGTCTCAACGACTCGCCTCAATTTCACTCCCGGCTCTGAACCATGAGCGCTCCTACACGCCACCTCACAGGTGCGACATTGAATACACCTGCCCGCATCATAGTAAAAACCGTATTGTTTTGACATTATCTATATATACCTTTCCCGGATTCTGCTGATACTTCTCAGGTTTTAGCTATTACTCTCTACTTTTCTTACTTCGACAAGCGTCTGTTTAGGCATGGCCGTAACCACAGGGTCAAAGGCTTTATCGGGGTCAGTACTGTATAAAACATTTACGTTCGCGCCTCCATCCAGCAGGGGATAGCCCGGTAGACCGAGTTCTTCGCAACCCTGCCACCACCCGTGGAGACTCATGATTGTGTCCGGCCTTATCCCGGGGAAATACAGGGCCTTTACTTTTATCCAGCCATGCGGTGACTCTACGATGACCCAATCACCATCCTCTATATCCCGTGCCTTAGCTGTATCGGGATGTATATGTATCCATGGTTCAGGTTGAATCTCACGCAGACAAGGAATGTTACGTAACCACGCGTGGTTGTACACATCCGAGGTGTGCGTATCAAATAAGACCAGTGGATATCTGGCCAAAAGTTGGGGGGTGTTCGTGGGGCTCTCGGGTGGCTCTACCCATTCCGGCAGCGGGTTAAAACCGTTTTCCTCAAAAGATGTGTTATATATGGCCACTTTGCCCTGGGGAAGATACGGAGCCTTCGAAAGCCGGGGACTTGGCGTAGCGAATATTCGTTCGTACTTCTCGTAGACCGGAGGGTTCGTCTCATAAATAATACCGTTAGGATATGCCCTCAATTCTTCCATCGTCATGCCGAAATTTTCCAGTTGATAGTTCATGCACTCTTCGATGTTACCGTGCCAGAAGTCCTCCCCGTATCCCATCTTGACACCGAGGTCAAGCCAGAACTCGTAGTCCGACTTATATTCTCCCAGCGGCTCGATCACCTTGTTTCGTGCCATAATCCAGTTACCCATGCCCATCATGGGCGCTTCAAAAGGGTGGTCGCATTCATACATGGTGGTTACAGGAATGACGACATCAGCCCAGGGCATCGATGAGGTCTGCATAACATCGATAACCACAAAGAATTCCAGTTTCTTAAGCGCCTCTACTACCCTCTTGGAACCTCGGGTAATTACCGTAGGCTGGGTCCCGGGAGCTATTATCGTCTTGACAGGGTATGGCTCTCCGGTAAGAACGCTATCGAGACAGCGGTAGTATGCTGAAGATACGCCTTCGATAAACGGCTGAAAACATCCGGGCATCTCCGGGCCTACCAGCTTGTCTATTAATTCTTGTGTATATCTCTCCGGGATGTTCACAGGTTTTGGCATGGGCATGTTGCTCCCCATGGGCACGATATTACCGCCGGGCCTGTCGAGGTTTCCGGTTATAGCTATTAAGATACCCACGGCCCGCACGGCGTTGTTGGAGTCTACAGCCTGGTCGAAGGCATTACCCACCAGGATACATGCCGACTTCGCCTTCCCGTATAACCGGGCTATCTCTTTTATCTGGTCTGCCGGCAATCCTGTTATCGGCGCTGCCCACTCCGGGGTATATTGCTGTATGTGAGGCACGAGCCTATCAAAGCCGTAACACCAACGGGAGACAAATTCCGCGTCGTAAAGATGCTCGTTGATTATCACGTTGAGCATGGCCAGCGCCAGGGCTCCGTCGGTACCGGGTCGGATGGGTACCCATACATCGGCCTTGGCCGCATCCGGCTGCATCTCGGGTTTTATAACTATGAGCTTCGCCCCTCTTTCCCTGGCGTCCAGGATTCTTTTCAGGGTTCCCATCGGTGTGCCGGAATAAACCGGATTTGCCCCCCATACCACGATGACATCGGTATGCTCATAATCCGAACCGGACATACCGAGCATGGGGGCTCCCACGGTATATGCAAAGCCGAAAGCCCGCTGTATGGCGCATATGCCGCTGTGGCAGTAGTTAGGACTTCCGTGTGCGGTCAGGAACCGTATGAAATAGCTCTTATAGGTTCGTGCCTGCGGGGAGAGAATCGCCAGGGACTCCGGCCCGTACTTCTCTTTTTGCTCCTTAAGTTTATCAGCGATAATATCGAGGGCTTCATCCCACGTAATTCTCTCGAATTTACCCTCACCCTTCTCCCCTACCCGCTTCAAAGGGTACCTAAGGCGTTGTGGCGAATAAAGCCACTGCATAGATGCATATGCCTTGGGGCATAATTTGCCATTGTTGATGGGAGACTCCTTCATACCTTCAACTCTTACTAATCTACCGTCTCTAACATAGCAGTTGAGACCACAGCCCATCGATGGGCCGCACAATGAACAGAAGGTGGGAATCATCCGCCCCCCCTGCTTCTCAGTTTGTGATATTTTTACCGCTTCTTCTAAATCATTGCTTTTTTTAGACATATCGTATATCGTCCCCGCTTTCAAGTTTCAATAGCTACAGAACTCCCGCTATCATGATACTAATAGATAGTAGTTTATGCTAATTTACCCCTGTCTCAAACACTTACCGAAGGATAAACGGTAGAGTAAATAGTCCCAGGTATTGCCCAGTAGATTGCCGGTTCGAATCATCCGGAGAATCAGATGAAGAGCTTCCGTTTTCTCTTCGCCGTAAGTTTGTCGGAGCTTTCTGATTGTTTCGGGGTCGGGATGAGCGTCTGTTTCAGACCAGTGCTGCGCGTACATTACAGCCGTAGCTTCTTCTTCCGGGCAGGCATCGACATCTCCTGACAGCAGACGGCTAATCTCTTGCGGTGAAACCCCACTTTTTAACGCCTGCCTGGTATGAAAATAGGAACAATAGCGGCAGCCGTTTACGGCGGTTACCGCCAGCATAAGCCTCTCCTGGAAAGCCGATGATAGTAAGCCCTTGTTTTTAACTTCCCTCAGTTGTTTTCTATTTTTAATCGGGAAGCACAGGTCCGTAAGGAGTTCCTTAAAGCTTCTATATGTTCTCTTATTGAATTTCATGATTTGTACTGCCGGGCTAAGGCGTTTATGATGCGGTGAGGAAGAAGATATTAGCACGTTAATTATAGCCGTATCAGGTAGAAAAGTCATCCCGAAAACAAAGATTAGGTAAAATTGACAATCAGATCCTATGAGTATTACATTAGGTATAAGTCATGAAGTTTCAGTTTGCTCTATCACGAGTTGAAAGGAGAAATGCCCGGTAATGTGAATTTGTAAGGAGTTTATTATGAAACCACTTCAGACTGATTTATCTGTTTACAAGAAATTCAACTTCGAGCGACCACCCGTGGGCGTCAAGTTCCTGCCCAGCAGACCGGAAGGAATGGAACAGCTGGACAAGAGCATGGCTTTATGCGAGATGATTAAAGAAGCCCAGCAAAGAGGGACCCCATTTTATATTGACAAAGATAACGAGGACTGTGCCGGGGCAATGATACTGGGAATGGTTGCCCCAGCGCCACACGCAGGCGGCGGGGAACTGGGAGTAAAATGGGGCATCTATCAAGAGGCACGCGTTAACGAAAGGCTGGTCGCAGGTTCGCCAAAAATGCCCCCGGGCAATATAAATTACGTCGTTTTTTCTCCACTGGAACAGATAAACTTCGAGCCTGACCTCCTGTTCCTTGTGGCCACTGTAAGCCAGGCGGAAATCGTGCTCAGAGCTGTGAGTTATTCGACCGGCGAACTATGGGCCAGCAAGGCAACTTCGGGTGGTGCCTGCGCCTACCTTTTCGCTTATCCGTACCTGAGCGGCAAGGTCAATTACGTAACCACCGGGTTGACCCTTGGCTTGAAAGGAAGGAGGGTATATCCTGAAGGACTGCTTCTATTCTCCATCCCCTATGACTGGATACCTGAAATTACGAAGAACCTGCAACAGATGGAATGGGTGCTTCCCGCGTACACAGATGATACCAGAGAGCAGTTTCTGGCGCGGCGTCAAGGAATATTTAAGGAATTAGCTCAGGATTTTGGGAATAGCTAGACAAATCGATAAACATAAACACTACTCTCCCGTAGCCTACTAAAAATCAACTGGATTCCTTCAGGAGGCAGTTTAAAAGTATACAGGTATGTATTAATAGTTACTCAAGCATTCTTTCTATAGTTTCAGCGGCTAATGCTATAGGTTCCATTCCCGGGTCTGGTGACAATTCCGGCTGGCCGGCACAACGAAGTGTTGCCAGCTCAAGGGCATTCCAACCAGCTCGTATAGCTACCGCTATTGTATCAATACTCTTTACCGGGCATTCACTATCGCTAACGATCTGTCCGCCTATGATTCGTCTATCTTTTTTATCAAACACCAATTTAACTGTATAGGGTTTTCTGCCCCTCATCATAGAGTGTTTGCTTGATGAAGATTGTACGGCACTTACTACCTCTATTCCTTCATTTCCAGCCTCCGATTCCGTGATACCCGTCCCGGCAATGGATTTTTCGAAAAATTTAGTGGCGAAGCTGTTAATGAGTGGCGGAAATTCTATGCCGCGTCCCAGGATATTTTTAGCGATTATCCTGCCGCCAATTACCGCATTAGGCCGTAGTTGTCCCCTTATTGGCTTGCCTGTAATGTAGCTCGGATACTCAATAAGGTCACCTGCCGAATAAATGTCAGGGTCGGAAGTTTGCAGATAACTATTGACTTTCAATCCCAGCTTACCCATTTCAAGACCTGCCTCTTTAGCCAGTTCGCTGCGTGGTTCTGCCCCGGCACAGATAATTACCATATCCGCATCAATTTTTTCACCTGAAGCCAGTAATACGCCTTCGACCTTATTTTCTCCGTTTATTGCTTTGACCTGTTCACTTAAACGCAGATCTATACCCTGCTCTTTCATATAGCTTTCTACACCTTCGCTCATATCCGGGTCCAGTGCGTTCGGCAGTATATGCTCAAGCATTTCAACCAGTATGACCTTTATATTATGCTGTTTAGCCAGGTAGGCAATCTCTACACTGATAGCACCGCCACCAACGAACACAGCACTCTTTACCCTTTTGGTATTTAGCCAATTGAGGATATCAATAGCACCATCACTGGTGCGAAGCGTGAAAACGCCGGGAAGGTCGGTACCCGAAATAGGCGGCACTATAGACCTGGCTCCAGTAGCTAAAACCAGCTTGTCATACGAATAATCCTTGCCATCGGCAGTTGTTACTGTCTTCCGTTCTCTATCGATTTTTTCAGCTCTAACGTTAACAAGATTTATCCCCGGTTTTGTGAAGATACTATCATCTTTGTAAGAAGGATCTGCCAGCACATGCCCGAAGCAAATATACGGAGTGGCGCATCTGGTCAGAAGCCCCTGTTCTTCCTCTTCTCTGATTATGGTTACATCCACAGATGGTGCCAGATTTTTTAACATGCGTGCAGCTAAGGCGCCGGCACCTGAACAGCCAATAACTACGACTTTACTTACTTCGTCCATAAAATCCTCCCCCATATAATTTAGGAATAAGGCATCTTTTCATGCTAATGCTATTCCAGCCCATCAGGGCTGGTACCCTGAAAATATTTCTTTAGCTCCTTCTGAAGCGCTTCCAGATCCTTGTACGGCAAATCTCTGGTAACAGAACCTATATTGTCGGGGACCCACAGGACAGGCCTGCCATCCCTGTAAACTACTATTCCGGGTGTGCCATATAAAATTTCGCGACGGCGCTCGATATTTGGCTCATGCGGAATCCTTTTCATTGACATCTCTCCCAATCTAGAGTCTGCCTTATATCTAAATTTTTATGGTATGCTTTTACAAATCATCTCAATAACTATAAAAACAGTTCAAGCCCGGCCCCGCATCCCAGGTACTGCTCGGGAAAGAGTTGTTCCAATTCGTCCTTGTATTGGGTACAGTGGCAGGGGCATATTAATGACAGCCCTCTTAAGCGACCGAAATCATGAAAGCCGTGCAAGCCGCCTACAATCCCATAGATTTTACCATGGGAAGAAGCGGCATCGAGGATAGCCCCAACACCCGGATGGGAGCAACCGGTCACAACTAATATACCTTTGCTGGTTTTAATTGCCAGTGACTGCTCCATATCTTTTAGCTGGCCAATGGAGAGCACGTCACTCGTTATCTGTAGGGGCTGAATGACAGAAATTACTTTTCTTCCCGGTATTTCTACTGCTACGGAAACCGGAACATATATGACAGCTTGCTTATTAACCTCTAAAATTTTTGAAAGTCCCCCGGTATGGTCGGCATGTGCGTGGGATATAACGATTGTCCCAATGTCTTCCGGGTTAATACCGAGCTGTTCCATATTGTGCAGCAAAGCGGCACCATCATCGCCCGTATCGAATAAAATCGGTGATGAATGATCAGTCTCTATGAGAGCCGAAAAACCCCAGCCGGTTTACATACCTCGTTTATTCAGGCAATTGTCATATACAATCGTTATCTTTGTTCCCAACCGGAATCTCCATAATCTTTTCTAAGGGATTCTGCACCTGGCCAATGATTATTTCGCTCTCTTCGTTATAAACAGGGACCGGTTAAACTCATGATTGTTGACCGAATTCCCTGTCCAGTATCTGAGTTATCTGATCCCCGGTTTGAATACTGCCGGTAGCGGCTACCACTATTGAGTTCTTGAAGTACACCGTAAACGGCAGCCCCATAAAAGAGGCACATTCGGGGAGATGTCTAATAAATCCGGCTGCCGGAATATCGAAGTCCTGGTCATAGAAAGATACATGAGGATACAGGGGCTCAAGCTGGCTCAATATAGTGTAGACCGGAATACACATCGGCCCCATACGGCCGCAGCAGATGATCATATTTTCGCTGTTTTTAAGAGCTTCTTGTACTTCCTCGTCAGTCTCAAGATGCTTAAGATTAGTCTGTAACATTACTCTCTCCTAACTTTTCAGGATTAATATTCAAAGGTCATGATGTTAACTAGATACTGTCATACCACTTTTCTTTGAAAGTCCTTAAGTATTCGTCATGAGGGTAAGCTCGAGCTACAGCTTCCGCTTTGAAGCTATATTTGTATTCATTGCAGTATTCCATAAGTAGCTGATATGCCCAGTTCAATCGCTTCATGGTTTCGCTTTCGGTGATATCATCTCCCACGAGCTTATCGGGATGGTGGCGATGAGCTAGTGTTCGATACGCTTTTTTTATCTCCTTCAGCGTCGCCGCCTCACCAAGTCCCAGCAGTTTGCGTGCGTCTTCTATCTCGTCGAAGTTTGCCATCGCTCTTTACTTTATCTCCCCAACCGGTGCTAACTCATCCGAGAGCAATCCCAGTAAACGGTCCAGTTTTACCGGGTAGGGCGCCATGGGGATACCCATCCAGTCGGAGAACTCGAGGATTTCTTCCGGGTTATTTTGCATCGTTTCATCAAAGAATCCTGTGCCATCCAGCATGATAGCCCCGCCGGTATGCTTGGGGAAGTTCTCGTTGGCCAGACCTTTATCCCATCCCTGATATACATTCTGTCGATATTTCATCCATCCCGGCGTAAGCCAGTAGACATCCTTATCCTGACTTATACGCTCCCTTTCTTCGTCGCTAGCTAACATGTCAACGCAGTGAGTTGCCTTAATTCTGGAAATCCTGACTCCAGGCTCTATTTGTTCCTCGATTATGGTATCAATCTTACGGTACGGGTCATCCGTATTGATGTAGCAGAACCTACCACCATAAACAACAATGATGTTTGGAGCGTATGTCTTAGCCGTTCCTATTTGCCTGATAAGCTGGCTCTCAAGCTCAAGGGGCGCCTCATGGCGGCCAGGCTTGGTATAAAGGATTGTCCTGGCGTCCAGAAAACCGCTGTCTCTAAGATGATTCAACTCCATGTTAAGTGTGCCGCAGGCAACAATCGCATAATCTTGAAACGATACATCCTTGTCCATATTCTCCTCCCCAAATCTCATATTCGTTGTTTGTTTTGGTTTTCCACTTTACCGGCAACGATTATCGTAAATCCGGCGCCGGGGAAATAGCCGCCTCTGGGCTCTTCAATATTCTGTACATTCCCGGGTTCCTGAAAAAGTGTAGAGGTGATTTTTTCAGTCACGAAACCTGCTTGTTCCAAGAGGCTAACCGCCTCACCACAGCTATAAAAAGTGGCAAATTTATAGAAACGGTGACCCTCGTTCTTCTTCTGCTGGTAGAATCGGCCCCAAGGACTCTCTTTTAGTACCAGGCCCAAGACTATCTTTCCGCCAGGCGCCAGAATGCGGCTGGCTTCCTTCAGAACATCCTGGGGAGAATCAAGAAAACACATAGTAACAATTAAAAAGACCGTACCGAAGGTTCCCTCATCGAATATCTCCCCCTCTCCCCGACCCTGAAAAGCATTAATCTTTCTCCGCCTTGCCATATCAACCATCTCAGCCGAAGGGTCAATGCCGTTTTCTATCCCCAGAGCCTGAGCAAAACGACCACTACCAACTCCTATTTCAAGCCAGGGTCTTGGCAGGGCCGGCAATAACGCTTTGAAGGCCTGCACCTCGATGAAGAAGATGAGGCTTCCATCATTGTCATACCATGCATCATATTCCGAAGCCATTTCATTAAATGGAGAAAAGCCCGGGGCGTTAGGTTTTACTTTTTTCGCTGCCGC
This sequence comes from uncultured Dehalococcoidaceae bacterium, assembly GCA_964475175.1. Lineage (GTDB taxonomy): Bacteria > Chloroflexota > Dehalococcoidia > Dehalococcoidales > RBG-16-60-22 > CAYYVO01. The sequence continues at coordinate 8,964 of CAYYVO010000047.1, forward strand.
CCCGGAAAGATGCTCATCTAATGACATTTTTCTCCTTCATAAAGCGCTCTCATCCCACAGACCGATATTTTCATATTCTTGCCCTTCCTTGATTACATTCTGACTATACTGATTGCCATAAATGGACAGGCACGGACGCAGTCAGCGCAGCCGCAGCAAAGAAACGGATCCGTCATGGGTATCTCGTAGGGGGCCTCTTGCTTTAGCAGCCCGTGAGTGCATGCCAGGGCTGCCGCACAAATACCGGTATCTCGTTTCTCCGGGTGGCATTTCTTATAATCTATTAACGCCATTTTACTCGGCATAAATACTCTTCCTCAATCTGCTTCACTCTGTGCATCTTCGGGTTCCTGCGCCTCTTCCAGCTCTTCCTCAAGTTCCTCAAGTTGCTGCCACATTGACGGCGGTACGGAGTGCGCCGGCCAGCGGGCCTTGAGGTCAGCTATTTTCTCCTCGATCTCTCTTGTTTTCTCTTTATCCATTCTGCCTTCTGTTACTAAATTATTATCGTTGTATTTTTCCTCCGGTGACCTGATTTCGATTATATGTTCACAATAGGAATCACCGGCAGGAATAGACCTGCCAATTCTGTACGTCAAATCAGGATTCAATTCTTCAACTACGGTCTTTTCCATTGCCGTATGCGCCAGACAGATTTGCGGGTTGTCGAAATGAAGCGGGCATTCACCGGCTTTAATCACTACTCTGGAATCTCCCACCTTTATCAGCTCTGTAAAGCCTTTTTTATCCCGACTCACCGTATTAAAAATCCTCATGAGATAATCGCCGATAGAATCAAGGTCATTACTTTTCAGTCTATCCCGGGCCCTATCTGCAATACTAAGGCCATATTCCCGGCTCATATCTGCTATCAGTTTTATCCCTTCGTCACCGAACTTGCGGTAGATGAAATCATAGTTACTCCTAAGCCTGGCGTACAAACCATTCACCGCGCTTCGATATACTTGTTCCAGAGTACGCTCATCTTTATCC
>CAYYVO010000048.1:0-9718 GCA_964475175.1 uncultured Dehalococcoidaceae bacterium
CATCAAAACCCAGGGCTATACCGGTAATCGGGACGATAATACCAATGACGAAAGTAAGGATAGGTATACCTTCGAATACCGACGTAAATAACGTCAGGAAAACAAAGCCGCCGGTGGTTACCGCCTTGCTCTGCTCCAGCGCCGTGCGAATGCCCTGCTGGGCGGCGTAAAGGCTGATGCCGGCGGCAATCAGCATCAGCAGGAAGAGGATAAGAAACCTGATGCTGCTGAAGTAGTCGGCTAGCTCCTTACGTATTATGGCAACCATTACTGCTCCTGGTCCTCGTTGAAATATTTCATATAAATATCATCAAGAGAGAACTCGTGGACTTTCATCTGCACCACCAGCGCCCCGTTATCTATAATCTTCCTGGAAATCTTCGACCGCAAATCTGATTTGGCGATGATTTTAAGCATATTATCGCTGGTTTCTACCTTCTCGATTCCCCTGATTCTCTTAAGAACACCGGCCAGTTCCGGTGCAGGTTCGGCTGTCTCGACCTCGATGATAAAGCGGCCCCCGGCGATAGCTTCGCGGCCAAGCTCATCGATGGACCCCTCTATTACCAGCTTGCCCTTGGAAAGTATACCGACGTTGTGACAGACTCTCTGTACCTGGTGCAGCTGGTGTGAAGACAGCAAGACAGTCGTCCCCATTTTCGGCAGATCGGTAATCAGGTCGAGTAACTGGAGAATGCCGCTGGGATCAAGACCGGAGGTAGGCTCGTCGAGAATAACCAGCTTCGGTTTCTTAATCAAAACATCGGCTATACCCAATCGCTGCCGCATACCCCGGGAGTACTTTCCGGTCAACATATCCCGGTCTTCGCTCAGGCCCACCATCTCCAGCACTTCATCTATCCTTTTCTCGGTCTCATCCGGGCTTATTTTATTCAGCTCTGCAATAAATCTAAGATTCTCCCGGGCGGAAAGGTTATCATAAAATCCGACTGCCTCCGGGAGGTAGCCGACGATGCGCTTGACCTTGAGGGGTTCTCTTGTCGGATTGAACTCGCCGATACGGGCGGTACCTGAAGTGGGATCGGTCAACCCGAGGAGCATGAGTATGGTGGTGGTCTTGCCGGCACCGTTGGGTCCCAGCAGACCGAATACCTCATTCTCCTTCACGTGAAAGTTGAGATGGTCAACCACGGTAACATTACCGTAGTTCTTGGTCAACTCCGTAGTTTCTATGGCGAAATTATCAGACATTCTGTTATCTTCGGCCGAACCTCATAAAGATGAATACAAGACCAATAACCACAACTACGATAATACCTACCCCCACCCATCCCCAGATAGTAGGAGTCTTTACAGTAACACGGATATCCATCTTATCGGCAGAAGCCTGTTTGCCGGATACCCGCAGAGATATCATATAATCACCGGCCACCGTCTTCGGCGGAGGTTTTATATTGACATCGATAGTTTTGGGATCGAATATCTCAAGAAGGTCGACTTTCTCCGGCTTAAAGGATATTTCCCATCCGTCTGGCTTGTCCGGTGAAAAAGTGATATTCTCGATAGCGGCCGTCCCAATATTAGCAACATCTATAGAAAAAACATTGTCCTGGCCGGCATTGGCGTTGGTATTATAACGCTCGTTGGCTGGTAGTGCTGCGAGACTATACCTGGCGGTAACCTTGGCGATAAGCTCCATTTCTCCGACAACCTCATCGGAAGATGCCTCAAAGACTACCGTATACTCGCCGGGTTCGGCTATCGGGAACGTGGGTCCCCTGGCCGATACCTTTACGCTCTTCGTCGTTCCTATGAAGGTGGATTCCATCGAGATTGACGATATTCTCTGGGAATCATACTGAGGAGTGATGAACACGTCCCAGCCCGACGGCACCATAGCATTCAGGTCAAAGACACGGTCAATTTGCCCTTTATAGTCCATTTTTACCAGAAACTCGAAGCTACCGGTAGCAATAGCATCAAGCTTCGGGAACTCGGTAGTCATGGTAATTGTATCCGGCGGCACTTCAGGTTCTTCCACGGGTTCGCTAATGGTTACAGGTTCCGGCGGAGGCTCTGTAACGTTATCAGTGGCATCTTCACCGTCCTGAGCCAGGGCTATGCCCGATACAGACAAGAGTGATACCATCATCGCCGTAAGGATTATCAAAGAAACGAATCTCAGCTTTTTCATCATCCACCTCGTATAGCTAATTTATCAGCCGTATTTTTACGACCACGTATTATAGCAAATGCTGCGTTTGTGTTCAATATTTGCGTGGATTGACTTACGATGCCAGGAGTTCCTTTACCTTGGCGGTAAAGGCGGGGAGCACCTTTTTCCAATCCCCGACGACGCCGAAGCGGGCATAGCGGAAGATATTAGCCTCGGGGTCTTTGTTTATAGCCACGATAGTCTTGGAACCGGAGCAGCCGCTCATATGCTGACTCGACCCGGAAATGGCTACGGCTATATAGAGCTCAGGGGCAATAATCTTGCCAGTCAGTCCTACCTGCACCGTATCCGGTATCCAGCCGTTATCGCAGGGCGGGCGGCTGGCGCCCACCGCTCCTTTGAGCAGTTTGGCAAGCTCTTCTAGCGGAGCGAATCCCTCGTCGCTGCCGATTCCCCGGCCGCCGGCAACCACCGTAGAGGCATCCTCAATCTTGACGCCGGCAACCTCTTCCTTGACACGGTCTATTATCTTGGTCCTGATAGCGGATGCATCAAGTCCTGCCTCAATATTTATAACCTCACCCTTCCGGGAAGTATCCGGCTCAAGGGGTGTCATGGCTTTGGTACGTATCGTTACCATCTGCGGGTCGGCTTCGCCGGTAAACACAGCCTGGGCGTTGCCGCCGTAGACCGGTTTTGTCTGTAAAAGACGCTTCGATTCTGAATCGATAGCCAGGTCGATACAGTCCATGGTGACCATTGTCCCTAGCCTGAAGGCCAGTCTCGGCGCTAAATCTCTACCGGAATCGGTCTGACCCATGATAAGCACCTGGGGCATAGCCTGCTTGACTACTTTTTCCATGACGTTCACATAAGCATCCGTCTGGTAGTCTTTAAGGAGTGGATCATCGACTACGTACACTTTATCGGCTCCGTAGGCAACGGCCTGCTCAGCCATACTGCCGATGCCGCTTCCTAACAGCACAGCGGACAATTCTCCACCTAAATCGTCCGCCAGCTTCCTGCCGATGCCGAGTCCCTCGGTGGCTATAGGAGCAATCTTGTCATCCTTAACCTCACAGTAAACGGCCACACCTTTATACTCTGCCATACTATTAACCTCTCCTATAGTAAGTTAGAAATGTTAATAACCTGTTAAAATCAGCTACAGTATCTTGGCTTCACGAAGTTTTTGAGCGAGATTGTCCGCCGCTTCTTCGGGGCTATCTCCCTCAGCGAACTCGCATTTGCCTTCGTGTACCGGCTGGTAAAGCTGCTGCACCTTAGCCCGCCGCCCGGCCTCGCCGACCTGTGCCGACTCAATGCCGATATCCGCCGGATTCCAGATTACCGGGTCTATCTTCTTAGCCGCCATAATACCCTTGATGGTGGGGTAGCGGGGCTCCCCGACTTCATTGCTTACGGTTATCACCGCCGGTAAAGGTACTTCAATAACATCATAGCCATCGGATGTTACCCTGCCCACTTTGACCGCGATGTCTGTAACTTCTATCTTCCTTGCCAGAGTTACGCAGGGCAGACCCAATATCTCGGCGATACCGGTGCCGGTCTGGCCGGCGTTAGTGTCCGATGCTTCGCGGCCGCACAATATAAGGTCATATTCCCCGACTTTCTTAATAGCTGCCGCCAGGGCGTTTGCTGTCGACCATGAGTCACCGCCGTTATAAGCCTCGTCCTCCAGCAGAATAAGCTCATCTGCACCCATGGCAAGGGGCTTCTTAACCCCTTCACGCAGCAGGTTGGTTCCGAGACTAATAACCGTGATTTTGCCGCCCCCGGCATCCTTTATCTGCATGGCGGCTTCCACGGCATACTCCCCGTAAGGATCAATTACCGGAGACGCGCCGTGCATCTCGGCGGTATTGGTGGTGGCATTGATTTTAAAGCTACTCGGCGGAGCTTCGGGGTCGATAACCTGCTTGACACAAACGATAATGTTCATCTTTAAGTCATGTTCTTTCTAGAGATTATATTGTGCGGAATCTCGATAGTTCAAGAACAATTTAGCATCATAGTCAGTGTTGTGTCAAACGCAGGCAAACCACACGCTCTATACCTGCCAGGTCGCTCTCCAACTCTATTTTAGCCGAAGGATACGTTATTTGCAGAAGCTCCGTCACATCTTCGGCCTGCCCCTGTCCTATTTCCAGCAACATCCAGCCTTTCTCGCGGAGTTTACTGCCTGCCTGAACACAGATATTCCGTAATATATCCAGTCCTTCCTCTCCTCCGTCGAGAGCAAGCCGCGGCTCGAAATCCAGCGGTCCGGCCTCAGGTAGTTCTGACGCTTTTACGTACGGCAGGTTGGCTATTATCATATCGACCGGTTCCGGCAGGGGTTCCAGCATATCACCCTGTAGGAAAGTGATTCTTTCAGATACGCCGTGATTACGGCAATTTGCCTCTGCAATCTCAAGAGCCGCTGTTAAGACATCGGTAGCGTAAATAGTTATATCAGGCACGTTCACCGCCAGGCTTATGGCAATAGCACCGCAGCCGGTGCCGATATCAGCTATACTGACAATTTTATATCTTTTCGATATTCTGACGGCTTTTTCTACGAGAAGCTCGGTTTCGGGTCGTGGTATCAAGACGTTGCGGTCGACCTTAAAATCGAGTCCGTAGAATTCGCGGTGTCCCGTGATGTAAGCGGTTGGCTCACCTTGCAAGCGTCTCTCGAGCAGTCCAGCCAGAGCTTTTTCCTGTAGGGCGGTGAGTTCCTGGTCAAGGCTGGAAAAAAGCCGGGAGCGGTCTATCCACAATACATATCTTAAGAGGATTTCGCCTTCCAGTGAGGCATCACTAATATTGCCGTCTGAAAGCTCCCGGCGGGCATTGGCTAACGCCTGTTTACGTTTCACACTGCCTGTTCCCCGAGCAATCTTGCCTGGTCATCGGCGGCTAATGCATCAACAAGCTCATCTATATCACCATCCATAAACCGGGGCAGATTATGGAGGTTAAGGTTGATGCGGTGGTCGGAAATACGGTCCTGAGGGTAATTGTACGTCCTTATCTTTTCGACGCGCTCGCCGGTGCCGACCTGCGAGCGGCGGTCCGAGGTAATCTGTTCCTCCTGCTTGCGCTGCTCAATATCCAGAAGGCGGGTACGCAATACGGCCATTGCCTTTATCTTGTTCTGCAGCTGTGAGCGTTCGTCCTGGCAGACCACCACCATGCCGGTGGGTATATGCGTCATGCGGATAGCCGTAGCCACCTTGTTGACGTTCTGTCCCCCGGCGCCCCCGCTGTGAAAGACGTCTACCTTAACATCATCGGGATTGACTTGAATATCCACTTCATCTGCCTCCGGCAGGACGGCCACCGTGGCGGTAGAGGTATGAATCCTGCCGGACGACTCGGTTACGGGTACGCGCTGAACGCGGTGAACGCCCCTCTCGTACTTCAACCGGCTGAAGGCGCCCTTGCCTTTTATCTCGAAGATGATTTCTTTCAGCCCGCCGATACCGCTTTCGTTCATGCTGATAACATCCGTCTTCCAGTTCCTGTCCTGGGCATAGCGACTGTACAAACGGAAGAGGTCGGCGGCGAAAAGCGCAGCTTCATCTCCTCCCGTCCCCGCCCGGATTTCCATAATAATATCTTTATCGTCGTTGGGGTCTTTAGGGAGCAATCCCGACCTGAGCTTCTGTGTGAGTTCTTCTTTCTCCGCTTCCAACGACTCTATTTCCTGCCTGGTCAGAGTCGCCATCTCTTCATCGAGGTCATCATCGAGCATCGTCCTGGTCTCTTCCAGAGACTTCTCCACCGCTTTATAACGACGGTAGTCGGTCACCAGTTCATCAATCGACGCCCTTTCCTGTGCCAGCGCCTGCAGTTGATTGAGGTCCGTCGCTATCTCGGGCTGGGCCATTTTTTCATCAAGCTCAATATAGCGCTTCTCTATTTTCTCCAGCTGTTCAATCATTTACCTGTTTTCCTCATAAAAATTATAACATAGCGCACCATAGCCCTGAAAGGTGCACAAATTGACATTTCAGGCCGATTTGGACTATAATCAACCGTGCTCAGTGCGCCAGCAAATGGCAAATGATACTGCTGACATTACCAATAAAATTCTTTAACCCGTAAATCCCTGCCGTCCGGTAGCTGACGCCTGTACGAATACAACTACAATCATTCTAGGCAAAAGGAGCCGAGATAATGACCGTAACGGAAATACTTGCTAGAAATGCCAGGTTAACTCCCAATTCCCCGGCACTAACGGAGATTACCCCGAGTAAAAACCTGAGGAAAGAAATTTCCTGGAAAGAGTTCGATGATAACGCCAACCGTGTCGCCAACGCCCTTATCGCCAGAGGCGTTAAAAAGGGAGATGTCGTCGCTCATCTGATGATGAACTCCATACATTGGCTGGAAGCCTATTTCGGTATACTCAAGACGGGCGCTATGGCGGCGCCGCTCAATTTCAGGTTCATCAGCCGCCAGATTAAGTACTGCGTGGATATTGCCGAACCGAAGGTGATGATTCTGGACGAGAATTTCACCGAGCGTGTCGAGGAAATCCGCAATGAAATGCCGACGATAAAGAACTACATATTTCTGGGCGAAAAAATGCCGCAGGGCATGGAAGCCTTTGAAGACGTGCTGGCCGGTTCCTCCCCAGAACCGCCGGACGTGAAAATTACCAGCGAAGACGAAGCCGGTCTTTATTTTACCTCCGGCACTACGGGCGACCCCAAGGCAACCTGTCTCTGCCACCAGAGCCTGGAGCATGTAGCCGTCAACGAGAATTTCTCCCACCGCGAGACCCGGAAGGACTGCTTCTTGCTGATACAGCCTCTGTATCACACCGGCGGAAAGATGCACTGGTTCGGCAGCCTGATTGCCGGCGCCAGGGCCGTTCTGGCCACCGGCGGCGAGAGGATTACCGCCAAGATGATACTGGAGACCATCAATAAAGAAAAAATAACCATCTGCATGCTCCTGGTCCCCTGGCTCCAGGACATCGTCACCGCCCTCGACCGTGGCGACCTGAAGTTGTCAGACTACGATATAAGCTCCGTCCGCCTGGTACACTCCGGGGCGCAGCCCATCCCGCCGGTACTCGTCCGACGTTTTATGGAATATTTCACGGATGTTCAGTATGAAGAAAACTACGGACTTACCGAGTCGGCCGGACCCTGCATGCACCTCGGCCTGGAGAATTTCCACAAACTCGGCTCTTTCGGCTATCCGCGACTCAACCTGGATGCACGGGTGGTTGATGAAAAAGGCAACGACGTACCGCCCGGCACCGTCGGAGAGATACTTCTCAAGGGTAATAATATCATGAAATGCTATTACAAGAACCCGGAGAAAACCGCCGAGACCCTGATTGACGGCTGGCTGCATACCGGCGACCTTGTCAGGCAGGATGAAGAGGGTTTTATCTCTTATATCGACAGGAAGAAAGACCTTATCATCAGCGGCGGCGAGAACATCTTCCCGGTAGACCTGGAGGCGGCACTTATCGGCCAGCCCAAGGTGAAAGATGTTGCCATCATCGGTATCCCCGATGACAGATACGGCGAGGTCGTGGCCGCTGTCGTACAGCCTAAAGACGGTTCAGACCTTACCGAGGAAGAAATGAGGGCCTACTACGAACCCCAGCTGCCCAAGTATGCCTGGCCACGAATTATCCTCTTCGGCGACGTGCCGCGCAATCCTACGGGAAAGATAGAGAAACCCAAGCTGCGAGAGCGTTATAAAGACGTCAGGTGGAATCCCAAGGGCTAACGCAGCAGGATTCTGTAGACTCAAAGATGGGCGTCTGCCCCGCTTTTTTTGCCCGTTCCGCGAATACGTCGTCCTTGACAATCCCGAGCCGTTAATAATAGATTAATTAAGATTCCTGCTGATGATAAATACTGATATTTTCTATTAATTCCCGTCGTATAAGAAATCTTTAATAAAGGAGTGACAAAATGGATTTCAAGGAATATGTCGATTTTGCCAACGAGGCCAAGACCTGTTATCTGGCGACCATGGACGGCGACCAGCCCCGGGTGAGAGCGCTGGGTATGTGGTACGCTGACGAGACCGGCTTCTATTTCCAGGCGCAGACCGTCAAGGCCATGTGCAAACAGATGGAAAAGAATCCGAAAGTGGAGGGTTATTTTACCGCCAAGGACTTCAGTAAGGTTATGAGGGTCACCGGAAAGGTAAAATTCATCGATGACCTGGCCATCAGGGCTAAGTGCATCGAAGAGAGACCTTTCGTGAAAAACTTCGGCATTACCGAGCCGGACAACCCGATGCTGGCGGTGTTCCAGATATATACCGGCGAGGCCTATTTCTGGACAATGGCCGATAGTATGAAGGAAGCCGATATCCCCAGAGTTAAATTTTAAAGTGACCTAATCTGGCCTTCGTTCCTGGATAAGTTAGTAGTTACTATTGTAGTTCAAATACCAGGAGGTGCTACCGGCATGGCTGACACTAAATACGGGAAATACTTTTTCAAAAACCCGATATTGCCGGGCAAATTCTCTGACAGGCTGGTCTTTTTCAGCCGGGAGCATGAGGAGGTCGGCGAAAAGAACTTCTCCGTCCTGTGGAACTGCATCACCGAGCCGTTCCTCATGGTGAACGACCCTCATTCACATGACTTCGACCAGTTTCTGCATTTCTACGGGGCAGACTCGCAGCATATCACCGATTTCGACGCTGTGGTTGAGATGTCTCTGGGTGAAGAAGGAGAGAAGCATATCATTACAGAGCCTACCGTCCTTCACATACCAAAGGGCATCATTCACTGTCCGCTGAATTTCAAAGTGGTTAATAAACCGGTGATATTCATGAACGTTGCCCTGACCCCTCAATACGTCAAGGGGCCTCCAGGATCGCCGCCGCCCCCTGTTCAGAAACCTTAATCATATTAAAAAGATATTTGATTAAGCGGTTAGAATCAGCGAAATGTAGACAAAAAAGTCAATATCGTTTATAATTCTTAGGTGGCGATAGTCGCGTTATATTCCAGCTACATAGAGCAGGGGTAAGTATACCCCTGCTTTTTAATTGAGCATTTTTAAAAATCCAAATTAGCCGTGTGGGAAATTCATCTTTTTTTTACATAGACCCGCCGGAAATGATAAAAAACCAAGCTACATGTTTTTAGCTAGAAAGGGGTAAAATGCTACCAGGAATATTTTGGATTGTACCAGCAGCCGGTGTTATTACGGTTATTTTCGCAATAATACTGGCCCGGAATGTGTTGAAACGCCCTACGGGAACGCCCAAAATGAAAGAAATCGGCGACATCATCTTTCAGGGCGCCTGGGCGTTTCTCAAGCGTCAATACACCACCATCTCTATTTATTCTATCGGAATTGCCATTATCATCGGCGTTCTGGTGGGTGTGCTCGGCGGAACCGAAGTAAAGGGACTCAGCGCCCTCGATATAGGCTGGCGTACGGCGGTCGCTTTTCTCGTAGGTGCCTTCTGCTCCGGCCTGGCCGGGTTCATCGGGATGTACATCGCCGTAAAATCGAATGTCCGCTGCGCCGCCGCGGCGCAGAAAAATCTTACGGAGGCCGTTAACGTCGCCCTGCGCGGCGG
>CAYYVO010000049.1:0-6080 GCA_964475175.1 uncultured Dehalococcoidaceae bacterium
TCAGGCTTACCGAGAAATGTATGGTGGAGGATGAGGCCGACTTGATGTTCGCTCCATGGGGAACATCGCAGAACTTTGCTGTGCTTTCACTATATAACAAATATCAATACCCGTTCATTCCCCATGCCATGGGAAGCGGTCAAATAGTGGAACTTATACAAACCGGGGCAGAGAAATGGACATTCCCGGTATTATGCCAGCCGCCTTTCGTAGCCAAGTACGTGGCAGACTTTTTCGAGTGGGCTAACGCATCCCAGATAGGTATTATCGGTATAAGCGACCTGCACGGCATAGAGTTTACCGGACGATTGAAGGCAGAGCTGACTGAAAGAGGCATACCGGTTGCGGTTGGACCGGAACTTTATCCACTAACCGTTTCGGACCTGTCTCCGATAATAAAGAAGCTTCAGGAAGCCAATGTGGACACCCTATGGGCCTCCACCTATCCGGGGGACGGCGGACTGCTGGTGAAGCAGTGCATGGACCTTGGTTATTCTCCGAGGATAATGATTATGGGCCCAGGGTCTCAGTATCCGCTGGTAATGGTGCCGTCATTCGGTCTCGATGCCATAACGGGGATTATGGAATACCACGGCTTCGAGGTAGACTTTTACACATCTCCCGAATTGATGGCGCTGGCTGAAAAATATAACGCGGCCGCCGGCGGTTATCCTGGCGCTAACACTATAGCCGCCTACGTATGTTATGAGGCGATGTTCAAAGCCGTTGAAAAATACGGCCTCGATAGAGTAAAAGTCAGAGACGCCCTCGCTAACGAAACATTTGATACAGTACTCGGGCCTGCAAAATGGAACTGGGAGAACGTCTACCTTGACGTCCCCGGTGCCGGTTACATTTGTCAGTGGCAGGGTAAGGATATGATGCAAGTAGTCTGGCCGTCAGACAGGGCCAGCGCCGATTGGATTCCGAAACCTGATTGGCCATAAAAACGGGTTTCTATAGATATCTTTAAAAGAATCGTGGTACTCCACGGTTAGCTGTGGAGTACCACGGGAAAACGAGTTGCATTAATCAGATTCACTGTTGATGCTGGCTGTATTCTGCCAGCCCCCGGTGAATATAGGGGAAATTTATATATAGCCATATGACGTTCTCTAAGCTTACAGGAATACGGCCCCGGGGAAATTTATCCCTACAGATAATCTAATATGACCTGAAAACGTGGAGTAAGTTCATGATTCTACACCTTACATTGGACATAATTATCGGAGGTGCAATATTAGGAGCGGTTTATTCTCTTGTAGCTGTCGGCCTTAATCTGCAATATGGGGTTACACGGATACTTAATGTGGCTCACGGGGAATTCCTGATGATCGGTGCCTACCTGACTTACTTCTGTTTTACGCTTATAGGCCTGAATCCCTATGCTTCCATTATCATTATCGGGCCATTTATGTTTATAATCGGATTTCTGGTATATACCTTGCTTCTTCGAAGGATGGTAAAGTCGTCAAAGTCAGGAGAGGAACTTGAGTTCAGGTCACTGCTGCTCTGCTTTGGTCTTTCCTTTGTGATTCAGAACCTGGCGGTGGTTTTATGGACATCAAATTATAGAGGCTACGCGGTACCCTCATTAGGAATGATTGACTTTTTCGGTGTAAATTTTGAGATGAATAGAGTTATCATTGCTTTGATATCTATTTGTATCAACGTATTCCTTTATCTATTTTTACGCTTCACGAAGATAGGTGTAGCCATGAGAGCTACAGTTGATCAACCTATAGGATCTCAGCTTGTCGGGATCAACATTTTTAACATCTGTGCTTTATCGTTTAGTCTGGGTATTTTATTGGCTGCATGGGCCGGCATTTTAATAAGTGTTTTATCTTCAACGATTAATCCGTTCATGGGTGCTCCTTATACTCTAATTGCCCTGGTGCTGGTAATTTTAGCCGGTATCGGCAGTTTCAAGGGTAATATTGTGGGAGGATTTGTATTTGGCTACCTTTCATACATTACCATGAGGGTAATACATCCAGCTTTAACACTTGTCGTCGTCTACGCTGTTTTAATCTTAATACTTCTAATCAAGCCAAGGGGACTTTTCGCGAGGTGAGTTTATTTGAACTTGACTGACATAAAATTTACAACATTCTTAAAATTTAGTCCTGTTATAATTTTTATAGTGCTTGCGCTTGCTCCTCTCTTCGCACAGACCTATTATTTGGCTTTAATCACAAGCGTTTTGTGCTGGATTGGATTGGCTATAAGCTGGCATTTCTTTAGCGGTACCACAAAATATGTTTCGTTAGGGTCCGCAGCCTTCTTCGGGGTAGGAGTATATATCACAGTAATATTTAGCCGGTCGTTACCCTTCCCTGTCGTTCTGCTTTTAGCCGCCGCAATCAACTTTCTCTTTGCGTTTTGCGTTGGCTTTGTAACTCTGAGGTTAAAAGGCATTTACTTCGCCATACTTACTTTTGGACTCTCTGAGCTTTTGAACAATGCCATCTTATTCTGGGAGATGGAAGTAACCGGGACGCGGGGCAGGTTCGTTACCCCTATCGACGTTTATTATCCTATATTGATAATTACTTTTATTATTATTTTATCCATCCTCATCTTAAGGAGAACCAAGCTAGGCCTCGGGTTGAGGATGATAGGTGAAAGCGAAGATGCGGCTATTCATTTCGGCGTGAACACCACTCTGTATAAGATATTAGGTTTTGCCGTTAGCAGCATGTTCATGGGTTTATTGGGGGCCGCATTTGCCCCCAGATGGGGATACATAGACTCAGGCATGGCCTTTAACTCGTTATATTCATTTATGCCTGCCATAATGACATTATTCGGCGGTGCGGGAAGGGTAATCGGGCCTGTTGTGGGGGCTATAGTTATCTCATTATTGGAAGAGTATTTGCTTACCACTTTTAAGGACTATTTCATGATAATCCTTGGGGGGATAATGATAATTGTTATCCTTGCTCTACCAGAGGGCATGACCGGAAAGCTTCTTAAGAAACATACCTGAGCCGGTGAATTGCCCAGATTATAATTGATACATATATTATCCGAAGGGGGTATTGAAAGACTTTCAAAGGTAAAAAATCGGGGGAATGCCAGCCCTTTCACATACTAAAAAGGATATATTACAACGGATAAACTTATGAAGTTACTTGAAGGCAAAGAAATAACAAAACATTTCGGGGGGCTCGTCGCCCTTCAAAACGTGGACTTTAACGTAGATGAGGGCGAAATTGTTGGTTTGATAGGTCCCAACGGAGCTGGAAAGACAACGCTTTTTAACGTGATAGCCGGTACATTTCCTTCAACCTCCGGTATAATAAAATTTGAAGGGAATAATATCACCGGCCTTAGACCCTATAAAATTTGTAGGCTAGGTATAGCCAGAACTTTCCAGATACCTAAACCATTTCCCAACATGAGCGTATATGAAAATATCCTTGCGGTCTCAATTTTTGGAAGTGACAAAAACAAAGGGACCTCCAACGCAAAGTGGGACATCAATCAAACACTTGAAAATTTTGGATTGGCGGACAAGAGGGAAACCCAGGCCTCAAACCTGGCCGTATTCGAGCTAAGGATGCTCGAAATTGTAAGAGCATTGGCAACGAAGCCTAAACTTTTACTAATAGACGAGGTAATGGCCGGCTTAAATCCCAAAGAAACCGCGCAAATAATCGTTATTATTAAAAGATTGCGCGATGACGGAATTACAGTTCTTATGATTGAGCATAATATGCGCGCAACGATGGGAGTATCAGACCGCGTTATCGTGCTTGATCAAGGGATGAAGATAGCTGACGGAAATCCTGAAGAAGTATGCAAAGACCCTCAAGTTGTTGAGGCTTACTTAGGAGAGGCTTATGTTGAAGGTTAGTAATCTAAACGTAATCCGCGGGGGCTTGCAGGTTCTCTGGGACGTTTCCATTAATGTAAAGAAGAACGAGATTGTAGCTTTGATAGGCTCCAACGGAGCCGGAAAGACGACGTTTTTAAGCACTTTAGTTGGGATACTTAAACCTTCATCGGGCACGATGCTTTTTCATGAGAAAGAAATTTCTGGTTTACCTCCTTATAAAAATGTGAATTTGGGTATATCATTTGTACCCGAGGACAGGAAATTGTTTACCAACTGCTCGGTGCGCGAAAATTTACTACTAGGTGCCTACAGCTCCAGGGCAAAAAAGCATACGAAAGACATGCTCGATGCAGTTTATCAAACGTTTCCATTGTCGAAGGAAAGAGAAAACCAGCTATCTGTCACATTGAGTGGTGGGGAACAAAGAATGTTAGCTATAGCACGAGGTCTCATGTCAAAGCCAGAATTAGTGATATTAGACGAACCTTCACAAGGACTATCGCCGAGAATGGCTCTTGAGGTTTTTAAAACTTTAGAGAAGCTTAAAGAACGTGAAATCAGCATCTTGTTGGCGGAACAGAACGTTCATCATGCCTTGAGGTTTGCTGACCGAGCATACATAATGGAAACAGGGAAGGTAACTCTAGAGGGGAAAAGCTCAGAACTTCTGGGAAATGATTATGTCAGGGAAGCATTCTTGGGGATTTAACCAGTTCCTGAATCCGTGAAGGTATTTAATCCCCCGGAAGCTGTACCTGACTGGGATTCAGATGGTCGCCGGTTAAATCCGGACGCTCCGACCGTACACTCGAAATCTTACGTCGAGGCCATCTGATACCTGAGAACAGTTCATCTCTCATTCAATCCATCCCCGCTTTACTATTGTTGACTAAATTGGGTATTATTTTCAAAAGGAAGCCCATGGACAGCAAAGAGCAGAAAACCGAGATAGTGAGAAATAACACCGGGGGCAGGGCATGAACGTACTGGTTATCGGGGGGAGCGGTCTGTTGGGTCGCAAGACGTTGCTTCATCTGCTGCAGGATGAAGAGATATCACGCGTTGTTTCCCTGGACGTGGTGCCGCCCAAAGATTGGATAATGAAGTCTATTAATAACTTCGCTGATAAGTTCCACTTCCTTCACGGTAATGTTGCTCAATTAGAGGACATATTAAGCGCCATGAAACTGCACTCAATCGACCGACTGGTCAACCTGGCTTTTCTGCTGCCCGGCGTCGTCGAGGCCAACCCGCGTCTCAGCGTAAAGGTCAACCAGCTGGGCATGTGTAATGCCTTCGAGGCCGCCAGGCTTATGGACGTAAACAGGGTTGTTTATGCCAGCTCGGAGGGAGTTTACGGACCGCAGGAGGAATACGGCGATAGAGACGTTATCGAGGACGATGCCATGCACCCGCAGAGCGCCTACGCCATAGCCAAGCAGCTCAGCGAGATACTGGCCGCGCAGTATGCCGACCTCTATGGAATGAGTTTTACGGCAGTTCGCCCGCCCATCATTTTCGGACACGGCGGGTTGATTCCCAACGTGATTAAATGGTTCTCCGACATCGTTTCGTTGCCGGCGGTAGGCAAGCCTTTCACGGTCGATGTAGAAGGCACCGGCCTCCACTCGCTGGCCTCTGCAGACGATGTCGCCGAACTCATCAGGATATTGATAAAAGCCGAATCATCTCCGCACACCGCCTACAACATCGGCGGGCCTCCCACCACCCTGAGGGATGTAGCCGAAGTGGTACGACATTATATCCCCGATGCCAGAATAGAACTCGGGGACAAACCCCAGGTAATCGAAGCGGCACGGGGAGGGATACCGTACCGGCTAAGCATGGCGAGGGCCGGGGAGGACTACGGTTTTTCCTGTATGCCGCTGGAAAAGGCTGTGTTGATACACATTAACGATGCCAGGACGGAAGCCGGTTTGGAACCGATCAAAGGATAATGAAACAGGAAGGATATTGAGCAGTGAAACAGAGTAAAGAGGAGCTTCTGCGTTTGTACAAGGTAATACTGACTATTCGGCGCTTCGAGGAAAGGGTGGTGATTGATTACCACAGCGGGGACATACCGGGTATCGTTCATTCATATATCGGCCAGGAGGCCATCGCCACCGGAGTCTGTACCAACCTGCGGGTGGACGACCGTATTATCAGCAACCATCGCGGGCACGGGCACTGTATCGCCAAGGGCGCCGACCTCAACCGCATGATGGCGGAGATA
>CAYYVO010000049.1:6090-9583 GCA_964475175.1 uncultured Dehalococcoidaceae bacterium
GGCGGAAGTTTACGGCCGGAAGACCGGTTACTGCAAGGGGAAAGGCGGCTCGATGCACATCGCCGATTTCAGCATCGGGATGCTGGGAGCCAATGGGATAGTTGCCGGTGGTTTACCTATTGCAGGAGGAGCGGCGGTAGCGGCCCAACTGGAGGGAGGCGATAAAGTGGTGGTCCTCTTTTTCGGTGATGGCGCCACTAATGAGGGCGAGTTTCATGAAGTATTGAATCTGGCTTCGATATGGAAGCTGCCGCTTATCTTTGCCTGCGAGAACAACGGCTACGGCGTGAATACCCCGGTTAAGTATGCCACGGGCCTCGACCATGTCTCGGAGAGGGTTACCGGCGGGTATGGTATTCCGGGTGTAGTTGTTGACGGCAACGACGTCGTGGCTGTTTACGAGGCAACTAAAAAGGCGGTTGACGGGGTCAGGGCGGGGGGAGGCCCCGTTTTCCTTGAGTTCATCACCTACCGCTGGCGCGGCCACTTCGAGGCTCCCGGCATGCCCGACCTCCGACCGGTCGAGGAACTCGAGGCGTGGAAGAACAAATGCCCGGTAGCCGGCTTCGAACGGAGGCTGCTGGATGAAGGAATCGCAACGCAAGAGACGCTCGACGAAATAAACACCCAGGTGATGCAGCAGATTGGGGACGCCGTTAAATATGCGCTGGAGAGTCCCCTCCCCGCACCGGAAGATGCCCTTGAGGATGTATTTTCTTCCTGAATGATAATGATATTAGAGGTATCGAGATATGAGAAAGATAAGTTATGAGCAGGCGGCATCGGAGGCACTTATGGAGGAGTTCCGCCGTGACGATAAGACCGTTCACATGGCCACCGACATAGCGGCCGATTTAAGAGAGGAATTCGGCGAGGCCAGGATACGGCAGACCCCTATTTCCGAGTCCTCTTTTGTGGGGGCGGCTATAGGATTGGCCGGTTCCGGCTTCAGGCCGGTTGTAAACGTCAGGATGGCGACCTTCGGCTTCGTAGCCATGGACCAGTTCGTCAACCAGGCGGCCAAGATAACCTATATGTTCGGCGGGCAGGCCAAATTCCCTATCGTCTACAGAATGACAGTGGGCGCCAGCAAATCGTTCGCCGCCCAGCATTCCATCAGCCCCTACTCCATGTACATGAACGTACCGGGCTTGAAAATCATCCTGCCGACAACGCCGTACGATATGAAGGGACTGATGAAGACCGCCATCAGGGACAATAATCCGGTTATCTCCTTCGAGCATATGGCCCTGGGGGAGATGGAGGGCGAGGTACCCGAGGAGGAATACCTGCTTCCCTTTGGCGAGGCTGTTATCCGGCGGGAAGGGACCGACGTGACGGTAGTGGCACTGGCCAATATGATGTACGAATCCCTGGCTGTAGCGGAAGAGATGCAGCAGGAAGGCATATCCATGGAGGTAATCGACCCGCGCACGCTGGTGCCGCTGGACCGGAAGACGATAAAGGAATCGGTGGCGAAAACGGGCCGGGTGGTGGTGGTGGACGAGGCCTGTATAACCTGCAGCGTAGCCGCCGAAATCACCGCGCTGGTGGTGGAGGACGATAAAGTTTTCAATCGTCTGAAATCTGCCCCCCGACGTGTCTGCGGCGTAGATGTCCCCATCCCCTACAGTCCGCCCATGGAGCGGTACGCCCTCCCCGACCAGGAAAACATCAAGGCCGGCATAAGGGCGGTTATGGGCTAGGCGGGATATCAAGGCACGGTAAAAGGACACTATTTTAACGGATTTCCAAGAATATCTGCACAAACCCCGTTATTGAGCATATATTTGTACCCCCTCTCCCACCCTTCCCTTGCCCGTCGGGCGGTTCTGTGTAATAATTGACTATTACTAACTATATTAAAGCTACAATATGAAGGTAGTTCTAGTTAATCCCCCGCAGACCCTCCCCGCGAAAAGCGTGGGCGTCCTGGAAGCCAGGGCGCATCCCCCTTTGAGCCTGCTTTACCTTGCCGCCGTGGTGGAGAAAACAGGGGTGGAAGTCAGCATCGTCGATGCCCTGGTACTGGGCGAGGAACTGCTTTTCAAGGAAGGCGAATACCTGCACTTCGGCGCCCCCTGGCAGGACCTGTGCCAGGCAATAGCCGACCTCCAGCCGGATATCGTCGGAATCACCAGCCCGTTCACCAGTCAGCTCAGGAACGCCCTGAAAACAGCCGACCTCGTTAAAGAAATCAACCCGGATATACCGGTAATCGTCGGCGGACCCCACGCCGCCGTAGCACCCGCAGATTTCCTGGTCGATAGTAATATCGACGTCGTGGCTATCGGCGAGGGCGAAACGATACTCCCGGAACTGCTCAGGCATTACGAAGGTAACGGCAAAAACCTGGGTAAAATCAAGGGTATCGCCTTCCGGGACCAGCAGGGAAACATCGTCGTCAACGAGAGGGCCAGAGCTATCGATAACCTCGACGAGATTCCTCTACCGGCTTACCACCTGCTCAACCTGGAGGACTATTTCCGCGTCCATAAGAAAGGCTTCAAGGGGCGCTCCTACGCCAGCGTCACCCAGACCATGCCGGTAATCACCAGTCGGGGCTGCCCCTTCAACTGCTGTTTCTGCTCGGTGCATATCCACATCGGGCGGAAATGGCGTGCCCACTCCCCGGCTTATGTCGCCAGGCATCTCAGGCTCCTGAAAGAAACATACGGCATACGGCATATCGACTTCGAGGACGATAATATCAACCTGGACGAAAAGCGCTTCGAGCACATCCTGAACACGATGATAACGGCCAAGCTCGGCCTCACCTGGAATACCCCCAACGGCGTCCGCGGCGACCTGCTGAACGAGAAACTCATCAGCAAGATGAAGGCGTCCGGCTGTCTACGCCTGACTATCGCCCCGGAGTCCGGCGACCAGGATACCCTCGATAATATCATCGATAAGAAGCTGGACTTGCAGAAGATAATCGCCAATGCCGCGCTCCTCCAGAAGTATAAAATCGCCACGCACGCTTATTATATTGTCGGCTTCCCCGGAGAGACGCCGGCGAAAATGCAGAATACTTTCGACTTCGCGGCGATGCTGCTGAAGAAATACGATGTCGTCCCGTCCGTTACCATCGCCAGCCCGCTCATCGGAACCAGGCTTTATCAGGAGTCCAAAAAGGCGGGCTACCTGATTAACGAGCCAACTCCGGAAGATATCCTGCTCGGCTCCCATCCCGGCGGGGGCGGCCTGCTCAAGACCGACCAGTTCACGCCGGAAAGCGTGCGGTCAGCTATAAGCAGGTTTTACCGGCGTGTTTTCCTGATTGCGCTCTTCAAAGCGCCAACGTTGATTGTCAGAGACCCTAAAGCAGCCCTGGAAAAGGCGAAAGGACTGCTCAAGCTGGCAGCCGGATAGTGCCCTGGTCTGAACGATAAGGAGTATCACCTCTCCCTCGATGGGAGAGGGCAGGGTGAGGGTGAAAAACGGATGAATCCCCCTCACCTTAATCCTCTCCCGCGTTGGGGAGAGGAAA
>CAYYVO010000050.1:0-5585 GCA_964475175.1 uncultured Dehalococcoidaceae bacterium
ACGACCAAGCGGTTAACAGCCGCCCGCTCTACCACTGAGCTACTCGGGAAAGCTTTTTGGATACTTAATTATTATCGCTTTTTCCAGCTTTGAAGTCAAGATTTCCGAATCTACAACGATATACATAAAGCTGGTATAATATAAGTATATGGATGAAGCCGATTAAGGAGTAAATATTTGCCGTTAAACGATAGAGATTATATGAGGCGCTCCCCGGTAAGGGAATACAGGAGAACCGGAAGCTCCTGGGGTCTTGGTATAAGCCCCGTCTGGGCGTTAATCATAGTCAATCTCATGCTCTTCATGGCGGTTGCCTTTTCTGGTGAAGGTCGGTATCCCTTCGGTAAATTTGCAGAGGTTATTACTGACAGATTTACTTATTACCTCGGGTTGATTCCTTATTACTTCACCGAACGGCCATGGACTATAGTCACTAATATGTTTATCCATGCCGGGTTCGGTCATATCTTTGGCAACATGATTACCCTTTTCTTCTTCGGTTCGTTCTTAGCCCGGCTGGTAGGGAACGGCAGGTTTACTTTGGTTTATTTCGTCGGTGGCATCGTGGGCAGTCTTCTTTATCTGTTGCTGGGAGATTCGTTATCCATAGCTGTAGGTGCCTCAGGGGCTGTATACGCAATAGCAGGGGCTCTGGTAGTGATTATGCCCCGGTTGACGGTTCGGTTGTATTTTCTTATCCCCATGCCTCTCTGGGTCGTAGTCTTGGTCTTTTTCGGTATCTGGTCTTTTATACCCGGCGTTGCCTGGCAGGCGCATATAGGGGGTCTGGTGGTCGGTCTCATCGCCGGTTACTTCTTCCGGAGGAGGCTGCGCAGTTACTATATAATTCCTTGAAGAACCTCTCGTTATTGTGCCTGTAGCTTGACTTTTACACTCTCCGTTTTTATAATACTTAAGTTACCCGTATGTAAATATTTCATGTTTTGAGGCCGGTGCCCGAGTGGCGCAATGGTAGCGCAACCGACTTGTAATCGGTAGGCTGATGGGTTCGAATCCCTCCTCGGGCTGGGTTTGAACAGTTGGGGGCCCTGTCGGGAGGGGTGCCGGAGTGGTTAATCGGAGCAGACTGTAAATCTGCCGCCCTAAGGGCTACGCAGGTTCGAATCCTGCCCCCTCCACCATAGCTAAATGATGAAATGTTGACTTTTCATTTCTTTTACCTTACAATTAGCTTCGTAACTGTGCCCACATAGCTCAGTAGGTAGAGCACGTTCTTGGTAAGAACGGGGTCATCAGTTCGAATCTGATTGTGGGCTCGGAATAAAGGGAGGTTGAAATGGCAAAACAGAAATTCGACAGGTCAAAACCACATGTAAACGTGGGTACTATCGGTCACGTTGACCACGGAAAGACTACCCTCACATCGGCGATAACGCTGGTATTGTCCCAGTATGGCAGCACCGGCTATCGTTCCTTTGAGAGTATCGATAATGCTCCGGAAGAAAAGGCGAGGGGTCTGACCATTGCCATTGCCCATATTGAATATGAAACCGAGAAACGGCATTATGCCCATATCGATTGTCCCGGTCATGCCGACTTTATTAAAAACATGATTACCGGTGCCGCCCAGATGGACGGGGCCATACTGGTAGTGAGCGCCCCGGACGGGCCCATGCCGCAGACCAGAGAGCATGTCCTGCTGGCGCGCCAGGTGCAGGTACCCTACATCGTGGTGGCTTTGAATAAAGTGGATATGATGGATGACGAGGAACTTTTAGAGCTTGTAGAAGTCGAGGTAAGGGAGCTCCTCAGTAAATATGAATTCCCCGGCGACGAGATACCGATCGTCAGGGTGAGTGCCCTCAAGGCACTCGAATGCGGCTGCGGCAAGAGAGAGTGCGAATGGTGCGGCCCTATCCTTAAGCTGATGGACGCCGTTGACGCCTATATCCCGGTACCGGAACGCCCCAAGGACCAGCCGTTCCTGATGCATGTCGAGGATGTTTTCAGTATCAAGGGGAGGGGTACCGTTCCCACGGGTAGAGTCGAGCGCGGCACGATTAAAACCGGTGATGAGGTCGAAATAGTCGGCCTGCACCACGAACCGCGAAAGGTGGTCGTTACCGGACTGGAAATGTTCCACAAGACACTCGATCAGGCCGAAGCCGGCGACGCCGTCGGCGCTCTTCTGAGGGGAGTCGAACGCGGCGATATCGAAAGAGGACAGGTTCTGGCGGCACCGGGTACGATTAAACCTCATACCTATGCCGAAGGGCAGGTCTATGTGCTGACCAAAGATGAAGGCGGTCGGCATACGCCGTTCTTTAACGGCTACAAGCCGCAGTTCTATATCAGGACAACCGACGTTACCGGCACCATCGAACTGCCTGAGGGCGTGGAGATGGTGATGCCCGGTGACAACATTAATATGAAGATTAAGCTGATATACCCGGTAGCTTTAGAAGTGGGTCTTCGGTTTGCTATTCGTGAGGGAGGTAGAACAGTAGGTGCGGGCACCTTTTCCCGTATCATAGAATAAGTTATGGCAAAGAAAGCTGAAGCTAGAGGTGTGATATACCTTGCCTGTACCGAGTGCAAAGAACGTACCTATACGACTACTAAGAACAGGAAGAACGATACACAGCGCCTGGAACTCAATAAGTATTGCCCACGCTGTCGCGCGCACCGGTTGCATCGCGAGGCGAAATAGCGCTGCGTATTTTTTTATAGGTTATCGGATATGACACATCAGACGACTACCAAACGAAGAGGGTTTAGACTTTTTAATTATATTGGTGAGATTGTCAACGAGTTAAAAAAAGTTGTCTGGCTCACCAAGAGGGAAACTGCATACCTGACAGGGCTGGTTCTGGTTATTACCATAATTGCGGCCATAGTATTGGGATCTCTTGATTTTGGTTTCTCCGAGCTCGTAGAAAAAGTGTTCGTGGGTGGATAAAACCTTGCCTTCAGGATTAAGTCTGAATAGTCTGATGTATCGGTCAACTGCTGTTTTCCCCGAGAAGCCAGGTAGTGAGGTTATTTGTGGCGGAGAATAACAAAAAGTGGTACGTAATTCATACCTATTCCGGCCATGAAGAGCGCGTTAAGAAAAACCTAGAACAGCGCATCAAGTTCATGGACTCCGGGGATGATATACTTCAGGTAGTGATACCCACCGAAGACGAGATAGAAGTCAGGGGGGGGCGGCGGCGTACCGTAACCCGGAAAATCTTGCCCGGGTATGTTCTGGTTCAGATGAACATGGATGAAAATAGCTGGAGCGTGGTACGTAACACCCCGGGTGTTACCGGATTCGTCGGCAGCGGTAATATACCGACACCCCTGCAGGAAACCGAAGTCAGTGAAATACTAAAGCAGATGACGGCCGAGGCCCCCAAGGTCAAGGTCGGCTTCCGCCAGGGGCAGAGTGTCAGGGTAACCGACGGCCCGTTTATTGATTTCGTCGGCATCGTCGACGAGATTAATATGGAAAAAGGTAAAGTCAAGGTGCTTCTCTCCTTATTCGGCCAGGAAACGCCGGTGGAGCTTGACTTTCTACAAATAGATAAACTGTGATGGATTTCCGGAGGAGAGATGGCTAAAAAGGTAAAAGCAATTATTAAACTACAGATTCCCGCAGGGCAGGCAAACCCGGCACCGCCGGTGGGTCCGGCTTTGGGTCAGCACGGCCTGAATATCATGGGATTCTGCAAGGAATACAACGAAAAAACATCTAACCAGGCCGGTTCAATCGTGCCGGTAGAGATAACCGTTTATGATGACAGGTCCTTTACTTTCATTACCAAAACACCGCCGACATCCGATTTGGTCAAGAAAGCGATGGCCATGGAAAAAGCCAGCCAGAGGCCGGGGCATGAGTCGGCCGGTACGCTTTCGAGACAAAAGCTCCGCGAGATAGCCGAGCTTAAGGCCAGGGACCTGAATGCTAACACTATCGAAGCAGCGGAGAGGATTATCGAAGGGACTGCCCGAAGTATGGGTATAGAGGTAGAATAACATGGTAAAACACGGCAAGAAATATAACGAAGTATTAGCACAGGTCGATAGGACGAAATCATATCAACCGGAAGAAGCTATCGAGCTGGTTAAAAAGACTGCCCCCGCAAAGTTCGATGAAACTATTGAGCTTCACCTGCGAATGGGTCTCGACCCGCGTAATGCCCAGCAGCAGGTAAGGGGCGTAGCGCTGCTGCCCCATGGACTGGGAAAGAAGGTTCGTGTCCTTGTCTTTGCGCAGGGAGAATCGGAAAAGATAGCCGGGGATGCCGGCGCCGACTTTGTCGGCGGTGACGACCTGGTGAAAAAGATAGAGGGCGGCTGGCTCGATTTCGATACAGCCATTGCCGTACCGGAAATGATGAGCAAGGTGGGTAAACTCGGTAAGATACTGGGCAGAAAAGGCCTTATGCCCAATCCCAAGTCCGGCACGGTTTGCCAGATGAACGAGTTACCCAGGGTGATTGAGGATGCCCGTAAGGGCAGGGTGGAATACAAGCTGGACAGGACGGCCATCATCCATGTGCCTCTGGGAAAGGTCAGCTTTGACGAGAAGATGCTGTTGGATAACCTTACGGCGGTAATGGAGGCAGTGGTAAAGGCCAAGCCCAGCGGCGCCAAAGGCCAGTATGTAAAAAGCGCCTATATCACAACCACCATGGGGCCGGGAATAAAACTCGACCTGTCTACGGCCGTGTCCCTGACCGCCAGCTAGCTTTACGACTGTCACCTATTGTGATAGAATAGATAGACATAAAGAAAACGCAGGTTAAAAACAGAATAAAGTCCTGAGACAGCGGGTGTCCCGAGAGGGAC
The DNA here is from genome assembly GCA_964475175.1 of uncultured Dehalococcoidaceae bacterium. GTDB lineage: Bacteria > Chloroflexota > Dehalococcoidia > Dehalococcoidales > RBG-16-60-22 > CAYYVO01. Next base: position 4,798 of record CAYYVO010000050.1, read on the forward strand.
TTAATACAAAGTGCCTGCCGAGGATGTAGTGATACTGTAATATATACAGATTTCTGAGTCCTTGTGCGTGCACAGGGACTTTTTCTTTATCCTGATATTGCAGGAGGTATTTAGATGGCAACAGAGAAGAAGGTAAAGCTTGTCGAGAGCCTGCAGGGAGTATTCTCCCGGTGTGATATCGGTATCCTGACGGACTACCGGGGACTATCGATGGCTGAGATGACCGACCTGCGCCGTAAATTGAGGGAAGCCGGCATTGAGTACCGGGTGGTAAAGAACTCGTTGGCGCAGTTTGCGGCGAAGAATCTCGGCATGGACGAACTGGCGGGCACGTTCGAAGGCCCGGTAGCTGTCGCTTTCGGCTTCGGGGAGATAACCGGGGCGGCCAAAGTCCTCACCGACTATATCCGCACCACGAAGTCGATTCTCAGCATCAAGGGAGGCTTTCTGGAGAAGAAGGTATTAACTTCGAATGAGGTGGAAAGTCTGGCCAAACTACCGTCGAGAGAAGTATTAATCGCACAGGTAATGGCCGGAATGCAGAGTCCGATATATGGTCTGGTAAATGTGCTTGCGGGCCCAATCCGGGGTATTATGGGAGTGCTGCAGGCTAGAATCAATCAACTGGAGGGAGCATAAAATGGCAGACGAAGAGAAGAAGGAAGAAGCTGCGGTAGAGGAACCGAAGGCAGAAGAGCCTGCGGCGGAAGAACCAAAAGCGGAAGAGCCGAAGGCGGAGGAACCCAAGGCAGAAAAGCCGAAGGCGGAGGAACCGAAAGCCGAGGAAC
>CAYYVO010000050.1:5595-9566 GCA_964475175.1 uncultured Dehalococcoidaceae bacterium
GGCACCGGCGGCCGTAGCCGCAGCAGCACCGGCGGCAGACGCGGCAGGCGCGGCGGATGCCGAGGAACAGACGGAGTTCACCGTAATCCTTAAGGAAATCGGCGCCAACAAGATTAACGTTATCAAAGCCGTCCGCGAGCTGACCACGCTGGGTCTAAAGGAATCGAAAGACCTGGTGGAAGGCGCACCCCAGAACGTCAAAGAAGGCATTAACAAGGATGATGCGGCCGCAGCCAAGCAGAAGCTGGAAGCTGCCGGCGCCACTGTTGAAGTAAAATAGGCCAGTTTTGATTAAGCAGGCAGGCGGAACCGGGAGACCGAACCGCCTGTTTGAAAAATTGGGGCAAATGGCATATAGTTAGCACTAATACTCCATATGGAGGATTCGGCTGTATGATGCCTCAAGGCGATTGGTTTATACTGATGGGCGTGGGCGGTTTCTTCCTGCTAGTCGGTATCCTGCTGTTTTTATGGGGTCGTTACGAGGAAAAACGCATTATCGATGCCCTGGCCCAGAAGCCCGACCTCCAGGAATTTACGTCTGGTCGTGTTGGTCCCCAACCGGGATCTTTAAGGTTTGGTGGCTGGTTGTCCATCGCGATGGGCGGCCTGATGCTGATAATCGGAATAATCTTCTGGCTGACAAGCAGCCCGCAGGCGTAGCGTGGTTATATTTCAGGAGTATAAGAGGGGCTTTGCCCCTCTTTTTATTATCAGAAATACATCTTACCCGGCCCTGTGGTGTAGTGGAAAACCGGCCGGTCTACCCTGAGGAATGTCAGGGGGCAGTGCTTCATCCCTGCCGGGATAAAGACGAGGCTGGTCTTATTGATGATGTGTTTCTCGTCTTCCAGCCACAGCTCCGCCTCGGCTCCCAGGTCATAGGGGTCATTGTTATCAGTGCCGATGAAGGCGATAATCTCGTCATAATCATGCGTGTGCGGCTCCGTGCCGACTTTCCTCTTGGGGTCGCTATATACTACGCCGGCCGGGCGGGGCAGCACCCAGACGCACTCCGTATAGAAAGCCCCTTCCACAACGTTGTTGTCAAGGTAAAGTACTCGTCCGCCTTTGCCTTTACCGGCGGCTGTTAACGGGGGACTCCATTCGGCTTCCACTGCAGGCTGCTTGAGCTCGCTGATGATGTATTTTCCGTATTTAGTTTCTGCCATATTCCTTATCCTTTCACGTAGCGGGATATTATTGCTTTTCTTCTCGTGTGTAAGTAGTATTGGGACCGGTGGAGAAATAAAAAATCGGTCTATCTACCCTTAAAAAGTATACCGGGGTGTGGGGGAGACCCCTGGGGACAAACACCGCGCAGCTCTTGGTGAGCACGTGCTTTTCATCGCCGAGATATATCTCGACCTCGCCGTTTAAATCACGCGGATTCTCCGGATTGCTGCCAATAAACCCGATATACTCATCGAAGTCGTGGGTGTGGCTTTTCCCCGGGGCGTTGCGACCGGTCGCTTTCCATATCAGGGCGCAGTTAAGATAAAAAGCTCCCTCAATAACCTCGTCATCCACCAGGACGAGTATCTCGCCGCCGCGCTCTCCCTTCGGCGGGGCTTTCACCGGCATTTTATGAGGTTTGACCGTATCGATAATATATTTACCGTATTTGGTTGCCGCCATTTGAACAAAACCTTTCTGCGCGTTGCTTGCCGGGACGATGTATCAACGGGCCACCGCGGGAAACCAGGTGAATATCTCTCCCGCAATGATACGTTCGTTACTTAACTGTATTGTATTGTTACTTAACGGCTTCGCCGCAGGGGAATTCGATAGTGAAGAATATCGGCTTGGTGATGTTGCGGAAAATAAGCGGGCCTACCTCCAGATTAGCCGGAATGAACATGGCGCCGCTTCTCTTTACAATGTGCTTCTCACCTCCGATGTAGACTTCTATTTCCGCGCAGAGGTCGCGGATATTTTCGAAATTGAAGGCATAAAACCCGAAAAACCTGTCGTAAGGCTGGGTATTGGCGTCCATCACCTTCTGCTCTTCGGGTCCGCCGGGCAGCAGCCACATGTTCTCACACCCGAACTCCGCCCCCGGTACGGTTTCCTCGTCGATATAAGCGAGGCGTTTGGTCGTCCCGGCGTTGGGATGCAGATAAGGAGGGTACTTATAGCCGGGTTTATCCTGGGTTACAAACATTTTTTCATATTTTAAATTTGCCATTAGCATCTCCCTTGTTTCTCTCAATACTTCGGGACTAGACGTACTCGCTGCCAGGGCCGATAGTGTAATGGAAAAACGAGTCGTCCATGCGCAGGATTCTTAACGGACAGTGAGTTACGTTGGCCGGGATATAGACGACGAAACTCTTGGTAAAGACATACTTTTCGTCTTCCATCCAGAACTCGACCTCACCACGCAGGTCTTCGGGGTGCTCCATATCCGTCCCGAAGAAGGAGAGAAGCTCCGGGAAGGGGTGCGCATGCGGTGGAACGCCCTGGCCACCCGGTCGTTTCTTCGCCTCTTCGATTTGCTCGGGAGTGAGAACCGGGCGCGGTCTCATGTTGGGGTATTTGTCGCTCCATTGCCAGACCATTTCCGAGTAGAAAGAGCCGGGTATAACCTCAGCGTCCGTCCAGACGACGTGCTCCAGGGCGCGGTGGTAGCCGTCCCACAGCCCGTCCCCGATCATATCCCTTTCCCATTCCCGGTAGGGGGGCAGCGGTATGTTATCCTTGAGTTCGGTGCAGATGTATTTGCCGTATTTTGATTCTGCCATACTATCTATTCCTTTCTCATGGTTATTTATTCCGAACTGAGTCGCATTTGATTTAATAAATCCATCATTTGAAGTTCCGGACTCAGGTCCTGTAGGTCGGCCTCTATTCTCAATGCATTGCTCTGGAAGAGGTTTGAAGGTATCACCCGGCCGTCTCTGTAAACAAACCAGCTGGCCTCCTGCCAGTAAGATTCGTGTTCCCATTTAGTTATTTGCGTCATATCGACGACGACATGCCAGGTACCGGCGCCGTCCTTGAAATACTCGGACACGGCATCCCAGTTGTCACAGGCAGTATAGAAGTTGGCCAGGTATATCTTGGCTTCAGGGCTGCCAGCCTGGTCGAGGAGGTGCTGGTATACTGCCATTATGGCGGCGTCCTTATAACTGATTACCGTTGTACCGTCTGTGTTGGACTCTTCGGGCGTGTTCGTATCCGGCGTATTAGTTGTGCCGGGAAAACCCATATCTTCACAGGAAACGACCGTAAGAATTATGGTGAGAAGTAGAGAAATAACGATAACGAGCTTAATACTATTTAATATACGGCTAGAAACTTTCATGGCTCTCCTTTTAGTGGGCGCAGCGCCCGACGAATGATTTCTATGACAATACAGGCTGTATGCCTCTGAAATTAGCATACCACACCATATCGTGATACAACAAATCATTTGGGGGATGGTTAGGCGACCTAAAGTGCGGGTTTGGTGGCTTTTATGGAGAAGGTAAGCGGTATTTTGTCGCCCTCTAAACGCCACCAGCCGTCTTCGTCCTGGCGCATAAAAGGAAACTGTTTCCAGCAGATATAAGGGAACTCATGCAGAAAATCAATCCTCAATCCGGCTTTAATCAGAGAATTGACTACATCTCCCAGGCTGTGGGTCCACTCGCAGGATGTACCGTTAACGACTGCATCCGGGTCAGCATAGTCTACTTGGTATTCTCCCTTGACAGGTTCGTGACAGTGATAATACGAATCACGCACCTCGAGCTCAGTAGCGTTTTGAGAAGTATTAAAGACATAAAGAAAAGGATGTGCTTCGACGATATAGAAAAAACCGTTGGGTTTCAGGAAATGCGCGATTATCTCCGCCCATCTTGCCAGGTCGGGCAGCCAGGGCAGCACTCCGTATGAAGTGAAAACAATATCAAAGTCACCATTGAGCATATCCGGTAGTTTGTAAATATCGGTGCAGATAAAGTCAGCCTCTATGCCCGTTTCTTCAC
>CAYYVO010000051.1:0-7212 GCA_964475175.1 uncultured Dehalococcoidaceae bacterium
GTATTTACATGAATGGATGGATGGGAAAGATAGTAAACGTAAGCCTGACTACTTCGGAAATATCCGAGTCGTCAACACAGCCGTATGCCGAGAAATATCTTGGCGGCCGTGGTATTGCATCGCGGATTTACCTGGAGACCGTAAAACCGGAAACCAAGGCCTTTGAACCGGAAAACCATCTCATCTTCATAACCGGCCCGCTGGTGGCTACGGGAGCTCAGGGCGCCACGAGGATGTCGGTAGTGGGAAAATCTCCCATGGCATTCCCTGAAAAATACTGCTATGGTAATATCGGCGGGTTCTTCGGAGCGGAACTAAAGAAGGCGGGGTACGACGGTATAATCATCACCGGGCGGGCTTCGAAGCCCGCATATCTGTGGATTAACGATGATAAAGTAGAACTTCGCGATGCATCATCCCTCTGGGGAAACGGCGTCTATAAGGTCGCCGAGGAACTCCAGAAGGCTCACGGCGACAACGCGCGATTCTTAACCACCGGTATAGCCGGTGAAAACCTGGTAAGAAGCGCCGTAATATTCGGCTCTCACCAGTCCACATCCACCGCCGGATACGGGGCAGTAATGGCTTCCAAGAACCTGAAGGCGATAATCGTAAAAGGCACCGGCAAGCCGTCGGTGGCCGACCCCGAAAAACTCAAGGACCTTAACCGCTATACTATTGAGATCAGTAAGCGCCTGGACCTGGCTATCCCACCGGATACCACGATGACCGGTCACGGCTACCTGCTTGAGCGTATCGGCAAGGGCGGCTGCTACCAGTGCGGGCTGGACTGTATCCGGAACAAGTACCGCTACGGTAAAAAGCCGGAACTCGAGGGATATCGCCGCTGCCAGGCCATGGAATACTATATGCCCTGGGTCTATTCCCGGGATGATGAACCGGTGGAGACTTTCTTTGACGCGCCGACCCTTGCCAATGATTATTCGATATGCACCTTTGAACTCCGCAGCATGATTAACTGGCTCCAAGCCTGTTATAAGGCAGGAACTCTTACCGAGGAGGAAACCGGTCTGCCTTTATCCAAAATCGGCACCCGTGAATTCCTGGAAAAACTGCTTCACTCCATAACCCGCCGCCAGGGCTTCGGCGATATACTGGCGGAAGGACTGGCAAGGGCCGGTGAAAAATTGCCTGAGAAAGCCCGGGCAATGCTCAGTCCCGGGATTTTACCCGTGGGTGAAACCGATGTAAGCCTGCCGCGTTCTTCGCCCGTACACGCTATTCTGGACCCTATGGAACCCAGGATGAGCCGGCCGATGACTCACGGGGGCTTTTTCCGGGCGGCGTGGATGTTCAACCAGATGAGCCCGGGGGCAAACCCCATCACATCGAAAGTCTTTCACGAAATCGCCACGGCTTTCTGGGGCAGCGTTGAAGCCGGAGATGTGTCCAGCTACGACGGAAAAGCACTGGCGGCGGTGAAAATACAGAACCGGACCTACAAGGAAGACTGTCTGGGTCTGTGCGACTTCGCCTGGCCCCTTACCTATTCCTTCAGCAAGCCCGGCCATGTCGGTGACCCCGACCTGGAGGCGAAAATCTTTACCGCGGTTACCGGGATAGACAGTGAAGAGATGGACCGCTGCATCGAGCGTATGGTAAATGTTCAGCGGATAATCATGATAAATGAGGGGCGCAATGTCCCTGATGACGACTTTCCGCCCGAGGTGAACTTCACCGAACCCCTGCAGCCCGGTCCGCCGATGATGGTGCCCGGTCCCGGCGATGAACCGGTCAGCGCCGTTGGTAAAGTGCTCGAAAGAGATAAATTCGTGAACATGTTAAAGGAATTTTACCGACTCAGGGGCTGGGATGAAGAAACGGGATTACCCCGTGCCGATACGCTATCCGCTCTCGGACTCGATGATTTGATTACAGCTTCTCATATATAATGATACTGTATTTTATTAACTGGAGGTGAATAACAATGCCGTTCAAAGTCAGGTGCAAGCTGGTTTCGTGGACGGGTGACCCGGATAATTTCCCGTGTCATTTTGATTATCAAATCGGGGACTCGTTCACTTATAACGGTGAAAAGTTCGAAGGCAGGGTCTGCAACGGCCTGTTGAAAAATATGGTTTCGGTAATATGGGATACCGTTTTTTACGGACCCGCCCCGGAAGAGAAGTTTATCTACCTGTATTCCGGACTCAGCGCTAGGGACCCCGAAATGAAAAAGTATGATGGTATAGGTTTCCGGCCGCTGAAAGAGGCACCCAAAGGCGCCGACGAGAAATATCTCAAGAGTATTTCCGCCGAGCCTCCGAAGGAGGTCATCAGAAGGGAAAGGAGCTTTACCTGCGACGATACCAGGACAGGAGCTCATTTCATCTGCGAGCCTGTCGGTCTGGCGGACGGCGGCGATATGCTCACATATTACAAGAGAGAAATGGATATACTTGAGAAGATTAAGAACGAACCCGGTATGACCGTTGATGAAATACTGAATAAATACACAAAGTGGGAACGTGAAGAATTATATCCGCCGATATATGATGTTAATTTATCGTTAATCCTGGGCGAACTGGCTACCGTTGATTATATTGAGATGCGGGATGGTAAAGCTTATCCCAAGAATCCTCCGACGTAAGAAGCTCAAGAACGCAGAATGAAGGAAGTAACGTGGGATAAGGAATACGATGTGGTGGTGGCGGGTTACGGCGGCGCCGGGATTTCGGCGGCCGTCACCGCTTATGATAGCGGCACCAGCGTAGTAATACTGGAAAAAGCGCCTTTCCCGGGGGGAGGCCAGACCCGGACATCGGGTATCGGGGCTGCCTATGCCGTCAACCCCGAAGGCGCCGCGCAATACCTGTACGCGGCCAGCACCAACGGACTTGAGGACGCAGACCCGTCGACCAAAATTTCGATGGTGCCGATGGAAGATTGCCGTATCTTCATGAAAGAGGTGGCCGGTAACCCAGACTGGCTGAAATCAATGGGCGTGGAACATACCATAAGGAAGGGCACTTCTGCCCAGTATCCCCAATTCCCGGGGGCTGATTCCTTCGGCCACGTTGTCATCAAGGGGTGGGGCATTCAGTTTCTCGACTCGATGAAAGTCCAGCTCGATAAGAGGAGTATCGAGGTGCTCTATTCGACTCCCGCCAACGAACTGATTCAGGATGGCGATACCAGGGAGATAAAGGGCGTTTATGCCGTTCACAACGGCAAAAAGATAGCCGTCAAGGCCAAAAAGGGAGTTGTCCTCTGCACCGGGGGTTTTGAGTTCGACGAGGAAATGAAAGCCAATTACCTCAGGCCTTTCCCACTAAAGTTTTCCGGGTGGCCGTATAATACCGGCGACGGTATCAGGATGGCGCAGCGGGCGGGGGCCGATCTCTGGCATATGAATACGATCTGCGGCTACCTGAACATCTGGGTGCCGGAATATAAAGCCGCCTGGCTATTGATATTCGGGAGGGGCATCTGGGTAAACAAATACGGGAAAAGGTACACTGATGAAGGCGTCACGATAAAGAGCCACAACTGGTGGCTAAAGCATTTCGATTATAACCTGGAGGAGCCCGGCTATGCCGACCTGCCCACGTATCTTATTTTCGATGAAACGGTGAGAAAGCAGGGCCCCATCGCCGCGAACTCTGCCACCGGCGGCGCGTATCTCCTCGGTCTTCAGGCGTACCCGACAGAAATGGGGGGTTGCCCGGAGGGGTGGAGTCGCGATAACATGAAGGAGATAGAGAAGGGCTGGATAAAGAAAGCCGATACCGTTGAAGAACTGGGACGCGTCATCGGCGGCACCATGGACCCGGCTGCCCTTAAAGAGACCGTGGAGAAGTACAACAGCTACTGCAAGCAGGGCCATGACCCGGAATTCGGCAGGGGCGTACAGGCCCTGAAGCCGCTGGTAACGCCGCCTTTCTATTCCTGCGTCCTGTATCCCGGCGGCATAAACACCTGCGGCGGGCCGCGGCGCAATGGCTACGGACAGGTGCTCGACCCCTATAAAGAACCTATTCCCCGGTTATACAGCGCCGGGGAGATGGGGTCTATCTGCGGCAATATCTATGCCATCGGGGGCCTCAATGCCGGGGAGATGCTGGCATCAGGTCGCCTCGCCGGAAGGAGCGCCGCCGCTATGAAAGACTGGGATTAATACTATCCAGAAAGCAAAAAAAATAATTCATTTACTCACGTCCTGGAAAATACCGGAAGAAATGCCAATGCCGTTATCACTAAACTCAGCGAGGCGGCGGCGAAGAATACAGTGTCCAGGCCCAATCCGGTACCCAGATATCCAGAAACCAGCGGGCCGGTCAGCATACCCACGGCGTAAACCGCCTGGTAGACTCCCATTGCCGTTGCCTGGTGCTCCCGCGGTACGTTACGAATACTGAGGGCCATGAGAGTGGTCATCAATACGCCGCTACCGAGTCCAAAGCTTACCTGCACGAGCATCAGGATTGGCACATTGGGAATAAACGGAACGGCGAGTAGACTCAGGCCACTTACAACAGTTCCCAGGATTATCGTAGACCGGTAACCCAGCTTCTCCCAGACCCAGACGGCCCACAAGGCCGCCACTGTCGAGAATCCCAGGTTTATCATGGTAATAAGACCGAGCTGGCTGCTGGACGCGCCGATTTCCGCCGCATATACCGGTATGAAGCCAAAAACCCCGGCAAAGATTGAAAAGTGCGACATTATACCCATAATCGATACCGTTATAAGCAGCGGGGAGGTAACCACTGATGAAAAGCTTCGACGCGTTAAAGCTCCGGAGTAATCCGGTGTACGTTCCTTCGCGAAAACCATGGCAAAAAGCGCCAGTATCCCCATTACGGCGGCTCCGAAGAAAGTCGGCCGGAAACCGGAAACATCAGCTAGAAATCCCCCACCGGCCGTTGCAACTATCAACGCACCGCCCCGAACGAAATTAAGCAGTCCTATCGCCCGCCCGCTGTCACTTTCCGGATAATAAGCGGTGAAATAGGTGGTGAAGACCACCCAGGTAGCAGCGCCAATGCCGACAACCATCCTGGCCGAGAACAACAGCCAGGGGTCTGTTGATAATCCAAGACCAAGCGCACCCAGTGCGGCGAATATAACGCCAGCCAGCACCAGAGATTTACGCCTGGCCAGACGGTCCGCCCATAGACCAATCGGGATGCGGAATAAAACCTGGGGTATGGCGTATGCTGCGAGTACTATACCCACTATATTCAGACCTGCCCCCGATGACTGGATATATACCGGCAAAACGGGCACGTAAAGATACAGACAAATCCACCAGAAAAAATTGGCCACACAGAAAGCCAGTATGGAGCTTAAATTCGACGAAGGAATCAGGCTGAAGAACGACATATCCTCGTGTAGCGAGGGTGATTTACCGGTGGGGGTAGAGTTCATTTCCCTATTGTATCATACCGCACATGAACTTCGTGTGCTTTTACGCACCTCGCCCTTCTCGACTCCAGTGGTAATTCTGATAGTTGATATATGATTTTACCTGTGATATATATAATGAGCACGAATCAAGCATAATATTTACCTGGTTTACCCGACAGCACAGGCAGCTTAACTTTGACAAATCAATCAGAGTGACTAAAATAAAGAAATAATAAGGAGGATAACTAAAATGGACGTATCAGATGCCATTTTAAAGAGATCAAGTATTAGAAGGTGGAAGCCGGACCCCGTGGAAAAAGAAAAGATTGAAAAGGTTCTGGAGTCCGGCAGGCGAGCGCCATCGTGGGGAAACACGCAACCATGGCGTTTTATCGTGGTCCAGGACAAGGCCAAAATAGAAGAAATAGCCGCGTCTGCCGGCGGACAACCTCATATAAATGCTCCGGTTTTAATTGTTTGCTGCGGTTCGATAGATGCTCTATCTAAAAAACAACATAGGGAGGCCCTGGCACAACTCAGAGACATGGGTGTGATGGACTGGACGGACGAAATTCTGGATAACGTAGTTTTAGGGAGCGAAGTATTCGCACCATACCTTTCGGGCGAACCGATAATGACTTTTAGAGCAGGCGAGCAGGTTATGATTGCTGTTGCCTATATGACTCTGGAAGCGGTAAACCAGGGCCTGGGTACCTGCTGGGTGGGTGCGATAACCTCCAGAGAAGTTCATAAAGCCATGAAATTGCCGGATAACATATTTGTGCATTCGATGCTGCCTCTGGGATATCCTGACGAGGATCCCAAGCCCAGACCCAGAAAAGACGCCAGCAAAATCATTTTCTGGGAGAAGTACGGATAATTTATACTGTAAATGACTGTAAACAAGATTTTCCACAGTTTTGACGAGACGGTAGCCGATATTTTCGACGGTGCTACTATAATGGTTGGAGGCTTCGGTTCTTTCGGCGGCCTGCCCATAAACCTGATAATAGCTCTTGCCAACCAGGGAGCTAAAAACCTGACCGTTATCGCTAATATGGGCGGGGTAGGCTTTGAACTGAACCAGCGAATCAAACCCGGGGGATATCAGGACCTGGGAATCCTCTTTGAGCAGGGCCAGGTAAAGAAATTTATCGGGTCGGTGCCTGCCCTCGGCGGTATGCCACCCACATCTCCTCTGGAAATTTTGTACAACGCAGGCAAGGTGGAAATCGAAATAGTACCCCAGGGCACCCTGGCCGAAAGGATAAGATGCGGCGCCGGGGGATTGGGTGGTTTCTACACTACGGTTGGTGTCGGTACGGTCGTCGAAGAGGGCAAGGAGAAGAAGGTCATCGACGGTAAGGAGTACATTCTGGAACTGCCCCTGACCGCCGATTTCGCCCTGATAAAAGCACACCGGGCCGATACCCTGGGGAATCTGGTATACCGTAAAACGGCACGGTGTTTTAATCCGGTCATGGCAACTGCCGCCAGGACAACGATAGTAGAGGTCGATAAACTGGTACCGACCGGGCAGCTCGACCCCGAGGTTGTCGTCACTCCCCATGTATATGTGCACCGCATCGTGGAGGTAGTGGTATGAAGAGCCGTCTTGATGAGCAGACTATCGCCCTGCGGGCAGCCCGCGAGTTCGCCGACGGCATGGTGATTAATCTAGGCTATGGCATGCCCGGCCTTTGCGCTAATGCAATCCCCGGGGACAGGACGGTCTTCTTTCAGAGCGAAAACGGCATGTTAGGCTACGGAGGGTTATCTACCGACGAGGAAAAGGATTACGAAATGATAAACGCATCCGACCAGCCGGTTACCCCCTTGCCC
>CAYYVO010000051.1:7222-9314 GCA_964475175.1 uncultured Dehalococcoidaceae bacterium
TTCGATAGCGCGGCATCGTTTGACATGATACGCGGCGGCCACATTGACATCGTCGTCCTGGGAGCTTACCAGGTTTCCGAAAAGGGCGACCTGGCCAACTGGGGAAGGCCCGGCCGGTCCGCTACGGGTATGGGAGGGGGCATGGACCTTGCCGCCGGGGCTAAAAAGACTATCGTTACGATGCTCCATACGACCAAATCGGGAGAGCCGCGCATCGTTAAAAAATGTACCTATCCCCTGACCGCCAGGCAGTGTGTCAGCCTCATCATCACCGACCTTTCCGTTATCGAAGTGACCGGAGAAGGACTGGTTATCAAGGAGATAGCTCCCGGCTGGAATGTCCCGGAAGTGCAGGAACTTACCGAGGCCGGGCTCGTGTCGGCGGCGGATTTGAAGGAAATAGAGCTTTAAACCGATTTGTTTGAAAGAGGAGAATTAAGGAAATGGCGGAGAAGAAATATGCCAGGTTTCGCCTGAGCGAGTTATCCGTGGAGCAAAGATACCGCGGATTCGGTAAATGGCCGCAAACTATAGTGTATACCGACGGCGATATCATCGAGGGGGCTAATCACTTCGTGGCCTCCTGGGTCACTTCCCTGCCTCTCCCGATCCATGGTCCCCATACCCATAACGATGACCAGCTGCTGGTATTTCTCAGCTCGAATCCGGACGATATTCATGACCTGGGGTGCGAGGTAGAGATGTGCATCGGTCGGGAGATGGAGAGGCACGTCTTTACCGAATCCAATTTGGTGTATATCTCCGCCAACCTGGTGCACGGCCCCATCAAATTCAGAAACCTGAGAAGGCCTTTCATCTTCATCCAGGCGGTGGCCGCTCCCAAGCTGACGGAAACACCGCATACGGAACTCGTGCCCGAGACAGAGCGCGATAAGATGGCCTTCTTTGATTTCGACGGCACGCAGACCGACGGGGAAGTGGAAAAACAGTACCAAAAAATCCAGGAAATCGCCGATACACTGAAAGAATCACCACCGGAAGAAGAGCCCGTCGCGGCTACACCGCCGGGAGAAACTAAATACGGTAAGTACTTCTTCAACCAGCTCAGCCCGGAGAAGAAGCAGTACAAGTTCGGACGGCTGCCGCAGACCATGGTGTTCGTCGATGATGACGTTATCAAGGGATGCCATCACTTCTGGGCCTTGCTGATAACACCGCAGCCCTGGCCGGAGCACGGCCCGCACTCCCATGATGACCCCGAAGCAATGGGGATACTGGGCATCGACTGGAACAACCCGCAGGTCTCCGGACTGGCAGGTTCCGAAGACTGGATGGGAACGGAGATGGAATATTATACCGGAGCCGGCGAGTCAGAGGTGTTTTTTATGCCGGCGGGCGTTGTCCACGGCCCCATAAGATACGGGGACATACAGCGTCCCTTCATCATGTTCCAGTGCCACTACGCGCACAAGCTGACGGAGACCTCTTACAAAAAGCTGGTCGCTGAAAAAGAAAAAGATAGATATGTCTTCTTCGACCTGAAAGGCAACGAAACAGAGGAAGACCTGGACAGGCAGCGAGCGGCTCGGAAAAAGCCCGGGGACGGATAGCAAATAACCGTTCGGGGGAAAACGATTGATAGAACGGTAGCAGATAGAATATAATGAGATACGTGTTCACAGCCCGTCTGTTGAAGGCTGTTGGTTTCCGGAACTAACCGGTCTATATTATTCCCCCACCCCCCCCAAAAAAACGTAACACTGAATTATGTCAAATAATATCGTTAAATCTACCTGCCGGGGATGCCATGGCGTATGCGGCGTACTGCTCCATATTGAGGACGGGAAGCTTGTTAAGGTGACCGGAGACCCCGATAGCCCGACCTCGCAGGGATATCTTTGCGTCAAGGGAAAATCAGCCCCGGAACTTCTCTACCATCCCGACCGACTGAAATATCCCATGAAAAGAGCAGGTTCCCGCGGCGAAAATAAATGGCAGAGGATTACCTGGGATGAAGCACTGGATACCATAACTGAACAGTTGAAACAAATCAAGGAAAAATATGGAGCCAAAGCCCTGGCTGTCTACAACGGCTCGATAGGGGTGGAGAATATTGAGCTGGCCGGCTTTG
>CAYYVO010000052.1:0-9239 GCA_964475175.1 uncultured Dehalococcoidaceae bacterium
TAGAGAACGACTGCGAGTTCGCCGATATTATCCTGCCGGCCACGACGAAATTCGAGACTGAAGATATCCAGGTGGACGTGTTCACCGCCGAATTCAGGTCGATTTTCCTCGACGGTAAATGCGTGGAGCCCAGGGGCGAATCCAAGAGCGATTATGAAATCGTCTGCGCCATCGCCGAAAAGCTGGGCATGCTGGAGGAATACACCGATGGCGAGACCGAGGCGGGCCTGATTAGAAAGGGCTTCGATACCTCGGGCGTACCCCAGGCGGGCCTGTGCACCTGGGAGGAGTTTAAGGAGAAGGGCTATTACGTCGTCCCCACCAATCCTGACTGGAAGAAAAAAGACGTGGGGATGCGTAAGTTCTACGAAGACCCGGAGAACAATCCCCTCCGGACGCCTTCCGGAAAATTAGAATATTACTCCAAGAGACTGGCGGAGCACTTCCCCGACGACAACGAGAGACCGCCGGTGCCCCACTGGATTGAAAAGGGCGAGAGCCACGATGAAAGGCTCTCCGGCGAAAGGGCCAAGAAATATCCCCTGCTCATCGTCTCCAACCACCCGCGCTGGCGGGTGCATTCCCAGCACGACGATATGAAATGGCTACGGGAAATGGAGACCTGCAAGATAGTAGGTCCGGACGGATACGCCTACCAGACGATGTGGATACACCCATCGGAGGCGGCCAAGAGGGGCATCAGTCACGGTGACGTTGTCAATGTCTACAACGACCGCGGCGGCGTACTCTGCGGCGCTTACGTTACGGAGAGATTGATGCCCGGCACTTGCTACGTAGACCACGGGGCGCGGTACGACCCCATTGTACCGGGTGAACTGGACCGGGGCGGGGCTATCAATACCATCACTCCCCACAAGCCGGTCTCCAAGAACGCCACCGGCATGGCCGTGTGCGGATTCCTCGTTGAAGTCGAGAGGGTCAACGTGGATGAATTGAGCAAGAAATACCCCGAGATATTCAATCGCCCCTACGACAGTGCTTCCGGTCTGCGCTACGAGCGGATGCTGGAAGTAAATAAATAACTCGTCTGAAATTCGTTATATAAGAAAGCCATAACGGCATATCCCGATGATACGTTATGGCTTTCATTTTCGGTTTTGTTTAAATTCCCTACAGCATCACGGTGCCGCCGTCGACATAGATAACCTGCCCCGAAATGAAATCGGAGTCAGGTGACGCCAGGAACAAAACGGCTCCCACCAGGTCCTCCGGTTCCTCGCGCCGCGGTATGGACTGACCCGAGACGGCCGTGCTGAATGATGTGTCCTCATCGGACATGTCCAGGCTGGCCTCGGTAGCGGTAAATCCCGGCGCTACGGCATTAACATTGATGTTCGATTGTCCCAAAGCGCGGGCCAGAGCGTGAGTCATCGTATAAATAGCGCCCTTACCGCAGGCGTACGGCATAAAGACATGCGCCCCACCCACCCTGGCGACATTAGAGGCAATATTAATAATCTTGCCCTTCTTTTGCTCTACCATAAGGGGGGCAATCGCCTTACAGACCATCCAGGTCCCCTTGACATTTACGGAGAATATCCTGTCCCATTCTTCTTCAGTCCAGAGATGCCAGGGTTTTGCCCTAATCCCGAACCATATGGCTGCGTTATTAACGAGGATATCCGCCCGGCCGTATTCCTCCATAACCTTATCGGCTATCTTTTTGGTATCGTCTGCAACCGAGATATCGGCCTTGACCACAGCGACTTCCGCGCCTTTGGCTTTTAGCTCCTTAACCGTTTCCTCAGCCCTCTCCATACTGGTGGTGGTCAGCAGCAGTTTGGCCCCCTCATCGGCAAATCTCATGGCGAAGGCTTTACCCAGACCACGACTGGCTCCGGTTATTACGGCTACCTTGTCCTGTAAAACTGGCGACATTTCTTCCTCCTTTTCCTGATTCAGACCGCTTGATTACTTGTCCCCCTGTTCTGCCGGTACAGGGACTCAAACAGAAAGTTTCTGGCCTATTATACAACCTTATGCCGTCAATTTCACTAAATACAATATTTTCACTAAAAACGCGGGGGTGTATTCACCCAATAAAGCAATCGCAGATTGTATATCTTGGTAGGATGTCGTTTACTTTGCCGGGGCGAAGAATTATAGACCTAAATTAGGGCTGGAGTATCTATTCTCCAAAGATACCTGTGTGTCTGTTGTCCTGTATTTTGCCTTTGGACCTGATTTTGAGTGTAAATAGAAAAATCCCCTGGAAATCCGGGGGATTTATTGTTTGAATTAGTAGCTGGGGTATTTATCAGCTAGCCCTATACTCTAAGGCAGGATACCTCGTGTCCCTGACCGACGTCGTGCAGCTGGGGCATTTCATCGCTGCAATCAGACATGGCCAGTTGGCACCTCGGGTGGAAATGGCAGCCGACCGGCGGGTGGGCCGGACTCGGCACTTCGCCTTTCAGAACGATGCGTACACGGGTTTTTTCTATTACGGGGTTTGGTATAGGGACCGCTGACATAAGCGCTTTGGTATACGGGTGCAGCGGATTCTGGTAGAGTTCCTTTGAGTTGGCTATTTCTACGATACGACCCAGATACATTACCGCCACTCTGTCACTGATGTGCTGGACTACGGAAAGATCATGCGCAATGAAAAGATAGGTAAGTCCAAGATTCTTCTGGAGTTGCTCCAGCAAATTGATGATTTGAGCTTGGATAGACACATCAAGGGCTGAAATCGGTTCATCACAGACTATGAGCGAGGGGCGACATGCCAGGGCACGCGCTATTCCCAGACGTTGCCGTTGACCACCGCTGAATTCATGGGGAACACGATCCATCATGCTTGAATCTAATCCGACAAGATTAAAGAGTTCGGCTACTTTATCATTTAAATCCCTTTTTCTTACCATGTCATGGATTATCAGCGGCATACCGGCAATGGTACGCGCAGTTTGACGCGGGTTAAGGGAACCGTAGGGGTCCTGGAAAATAGCACCCATATGACTTCGGAGAGGTCTTACCTGCTTTTCAGGGAGAGATGATATATCCATTCCATTGAATATTATGTTACCTGATGTCGGTTGATACAGACGCAAGATACAACGACCGGTGGTGGTCTTGCCGCATCCACTTTCTCCTACCAAGCCGAGCGTCTCATTTTTCCTGATATTAAAACTGATGTCATCTACAGCCTTGATGTCGCCGACCTTGCGGAGCAACAATCCTTTATTGATAGGAAAGTACATCTTTAAGTTCTTTATTTCCAGCAGATTGTTATCCTGTTGCACGTTCATGCTGTCTCCCGGGTATCAACATAACATGATACATAATGCTGTTCGCCGGCGGCACGGAGTTCGGGCCACGGTTCCAGTCGGCATTTCTCGGTAGCAAAAGAGCATCTTGGCAGGAATGCGCATTGTTTAGGCATTTTAATTAGATTTGGCGGCAAACCGGAGATAGGGACCAGTTCCCTCTCGCTTTTCGTCTCCCCTAACTGTGGAACACATTTCAGGAGTCCGATGGTATAAGGATGAAGCGGCCTCAAGAATATATCTTCCGAAAGGCCCGATTCTACAATATGACCGGCATACATTACGTATATTCTCTCGGCGTAGCGTGCCACGACACCGAGATTATGCGTTACGATGACCAGCGATGTATTGAGTCGGTTGACCGTTTCCTGCATAAGCTCGAGTAGCTGGGCTTGGGTGGTTACGTCTACGGCAGTTGTCGGCTCATCGGCGATGAGTATTTTAGGATTGCATGAGAGTGCAATAGCAATCATCACTCTCTGTCGCATGCCGCCGCTAAACTGGTGCGGATAGGAATCGAGGCGGCCTTCAGCCTCAGGGATACCTACAAGGTTAAGTAAATCGACAGCTCTCTTCCTGGCAGTTTGCGAGTCCATCTTAAGGTGCAATTCCAGCATTTCGGTAACCTGACGGCCAATAGTTAATACCGGATTAAGCGACGTCATCGGCTCCTGAAATATCATTGCTATCTTGGCGCCGCGTATGGAACTCATTTCGTCGCCTTTGGGTTTATACTTTAGTAAGTCCCGGCCGTCGAGCACAGCGCTGCCGCTGACGATTTTACCCGGTGGAATGGCAATTAATTGCATCACAGAAAGCATACTTACCGATTTCCCGCACCCGCTTTCTCCTACCAGCCCGACTATCTCTTTTTCATTGATATGGAAAGAGACACCATCCACGGCTTTTACCAGCCCGCGGTCCGTCTGGAAATAGGTTCTTAAGTTTTCAACATTTAAAATGACAGTCATATCCGCTTCTCATTATTCTTATGGTCCTATACTTTATATAACTCCTCTTAACCTGGGATCCAGGGCATCACGGAGCCCGTCTCCCATCATATTGAAGCCAAAGACAACCAGCATTATGGCTAAGCCGGGAGAAAGTGACAATGCAGGGCTGGAGAGTATATATTTGTAACCGTCGCTGATCATACCGCCCCAGGCCGGATAAGGAGGCATTACGCCCACGCCCAGAAAGCTCAGGCCAGCTTCTGCCAGAATTACCGCCCCCAGACCTACAGTCGCGACGACCACCAGAGCCGGGAAAGCATTGGGCACAATTTCCTGGAACATCATGCGCAGATCGCTCATGCCCATCGCCCTGGCGGCTAGAATATAATCATTCTGCTTAACACTGAGCGCCTGGGCGCACATCATTCGGGCGTGGACGGAGAGCATGCCGACACCAAGAGCCAAGATTACGTTTCTCACCCCGCCACCCAGCAAGGAAGCCATAATCAGGGCGACCAGAAGCATCGGAACTGCCATCAAGGCATCGATAAACCGCATTATAATTTGAAAAACGATCCCGCCAAAATAAGCGGCAATTAGACCTAAAGCCTCGCCCAGTATGAGGGACATCGCGGTCGCGCCGAGAGCGATTATTATAGAAGTACGGGCTCCATAAATAATGCGGCTCAGAACATCTCTTCCCAGATTATCAGTTCCCAGCCAGTGTTCCGCGCTGGGTTCGGCCAGAGTTTGAGCCATGTTGATGTCATTAGGAGGATAGGGTGCTATCCATGGAGCAAATATGGCCGTTATAATCAAAAAGACAACCAGTACCAAACCGACTACCGCAAGCTTACGGCCAAAAAATACGCTCACCACCCGGCGGAACTCGCTCTGGGCCGGTGCGATTTCAGACCATTCCGTCGGTTCAACTGGATTGGCTACATTATCGTGCATTTCCGCACTCCTTAACCGTACCTTATGCGCGGGTCAAACCAGCCGTAGGAAATATCGACTATCAGGTTGGAAAGCACCACTACCACAGCGACGACCAGCGTCCCGGCCTGGACTATCTGGTAATCATGAGAAAATAAAGAAGTGGCCAACAGCCGTCCCATTCCCGGAATATTGAAGACGGTTTCTATCAGGACCGATCCCCCGAAGATCAGCCCGACCTGTAAGCCCAGGATAGTAATAACAGGTATCATGGCATTCTTTATGGTATGCCGGAGAATTATTACCCGCTCACGCAAACCCTTGGACCAGGCGGTCCGGATATAATCCTGGCTGACAACCTCAAGCATGGCAGAGCGGGTCTGACGGGTCAGTGAAGCAACCGAGAATAGAGAAAGGCAGATAACAGGCATGATTGCCGCACGCAGACTTAGTCCCAGACTTTCTGCAGGAGATACATAACCGCTGGTAGGCAGCCAATGCAACTGCAGCGAGAATAGATACATCAATAATATTCCCACCCAGAAAGCAGGCAACGTAATGCCGATATTGGCCAAAACAGTAACTACCGAATCAATCCATGTACCCCTTCTCAGACCACAGATTACGCCGAAAATGATGCCCAAAAATGCACTCACGATTAAAGACATGACACCGAAATAAATGGTTACTGGTAGCCTGGTGGATATCAAATACCCCACATCCTGACCCAGATTAATGGATTTACCCATATCTCCCCGCAATATATTACCTAACCAGCTGATATACTGCACGGGAAGAGATTTGTCCAAGCCATATTCATGACGCAGCTCTGCCAGCTGCTCGGGGGAGTAAACTTCAGTCTGGCTCTGAGAAATAAAAATGACCAGCGGGTCACCCGGCAACAGTCGCATCGCCAGAAAGACCAGCAGGGTAACCAGCAAGAGGATAATCACTCCTAACATTAAACGGCGTATGATATACGCTGTCATTCCATATCCTCCCCTGAAGGATTATTTAACTACTAAGAAGGCTCTCCGTTCTGACAACTCATTCTAATTAGCGTTCAGGATAGCATTTATCCAGTTCCAGTTTATTGATCTTTTCAGAGTTTCTTTGTTTGTTTGCATTGCATACGGGCCATTTTCAGCCTGAAGAGTTGCCGCATTTAGCTAACTGAAAACCCGGTTAGCAGAATAGTCTCCAGGCAATTTGTTCCATATTTATCCCGCCGGATTTAGCTTCGGTGAATATGGCAGTTTTTAAACTCTGCCTGACTAGCCGGATCGTTCTCAGGGTGTTTTATATTCAGTTACACCTCTCGCCATCCATGGCGGGCCAGTAAACAATTAAGATGTGGATACGGCCACTTTCCGCCCCAGCTTTTCCACCAGTGCAGTATGTACTGGAGGAACTGAAAGGACTCCGCCCCCGGTGACTTCGTCTCCCCGAGGGCGGAGACACTCCCTTCATCATGAAATTACTTTAACAGCCTATTTATGATTTATTTCTCTTTCCAGGCGTTGGCTGGGTCGAAGTAGCCATTGATGTCCACGGCATCCCATTTCAGATCATGTACTTTGGAGTTGATAACGTAGCGTGGAGAATCCCACATCCAGGGAATTACCAGAGCTTCATCATAGATCACTTTTAGGAGGGCCTTCATTTTGGCCATCTGTTTATCGTAATCTGGCTCAGTCTTGACATCCTGCCAGGATGCTGTCCAGTTATCCGGGAACTCCATGGTAGGGTAGGTCGCTACAGGGCTAAGCCAGACGTTCATCCAGCTGGAGAAGGAAGACCAGTTGGGGAAACCGCTCTGGAAAATGCCGTCGAAGCCTTCGGTGCCGAAGGTGCTCGCTCGAGCAACGTCGGCCACATCCAGCTCGCACTCTATGCCAATCGCACCGAAGTAACTCTGGAGGGCGACCAGGTCATCCTGACGTCCGCGGACATCACCGTGTAAAACAGTCTTAAAACCATCTGGATAGCCGGCCTGAGCCAGCAGCTCCCTGGCCTTATCCGGATCATATTGCCGGTTGGGATAATCCTGAATATACCACCCCTGCATAGGCGCGGCTAATTGATCCGCTACATTATAGGTGCCTTTACCCAGACCATAGACCAGGCTTTCCCTGTCAACGGCATACCACAAGGCTTCACGTACTTCTTTCTTAGAGAAAGGTGAGTCGGGGTCGGCATTGGCGGTCCGGAAGCTAAAGACAAAGGCCAAGCCTTCCGGAATACCGACGGTATAACCCTCCTCTTTCAATTGGTTATATTGAGCGGGGTCAATACTTTCAACCATGTCCACCTCTCCGGCCTTGAAAGCCATGACTGAAATGGTGTAGTCCGGAATGTTGCGGATTTCAATCTCATCGAGGTAGGGTTTACCTTCCTGCCAGTAGTTGGGGTTCTTTTTCATGCGGATGTACTGGTCGAGAGCCCAGCTATCAAACAGGAAAGGCCCGGTGCCCACCAGATGATCTTTACCGGCATTTTCCGGCGTTGTTGGTTTGGCCAGGGCAGTGGGCGATAGCATGACGCCGACACCCGATTGAGCCAGGCTCATCAAAAAAGTGGCGTCAAAGGCTTTGAGGTTAACTTTAATGGTGTTGGCATCAATGATATCGTAAGATTTAATGTTCTCCAGGGGGGCAGAACCAGCAACCTTATTGGCAATTACAGTTTCCAGGTTATATTTCACGGCTTCGGCATTGAAGTCCGTACCATCGTGGAACTTAACTCCCTTTCTCAGCTTGAAGGTGACGGACATGCCATCCGCGGCTACATCCACGGACTCGGCCAGTGCGGGGACGATCCGGTCTGCGGCATCCACAATGAATAAAGTCTCGGCGACAGGGCACCAGAGGGGATAAGTCACACCGCCATAGCCACCTACCAATTCCATGGGAGCACCAACCTCGGTTATGCCAGTATTACGCACGATGACTAACTTACCGCCGTCCTGCTGCGGCCCGCTGTGGGCCGGTGCTGGTCCCGGTTCGGGTGCAGGGCCCGGTTCAGGTGCCGGGCCCGGTTCGGGTGCTGGTCCCGGTTCAGGTGCTGGTCCCGGTTCAGGTGCTGGTCCCGGTTCCGGCTCGGGCTCGGCGCAACTACCAATGACCAGCGCACCTATCATGATTACTGCAATAAAAATAAAACATAATTTTTTCATTGTCTTCTTATACCTCCATAATGGACTGGAAAATTCTGGAAAGGAACCTGCGTCATCTCATAATATTTTCCTCCCTTTATCATTAGATGTCGTATATAAATTATAGGAAAAATCAGATTGCGGCTCGTATATTCTAGGAATGGCTAGTCTCGGAATGCAATCCCTTCAGAAAACGTGATTTTCATGTCGCTAACATAGTTGGGTGCGCAAATTTTACTACTTCCAGTGTAAATAAGTCAAGTTAAAACGACGTGTATTCCCACAATTTTTTCTTCTTTTATTTATGTAAATTTACGGGGGTACGTAAGGAGTGCTGTTCTTGACAACGTCGCGCAGCGTGACTAGACTATCATATACTACCCGCACAGTAATTCCTTATTGTTAGCGGGTAATATTTCAATGAGGGGGTATAATTAATGGAGTTTACCTATAATAATGTCATGAATTGGCTTCAGGATTATTTTCAGACCTTCAACCGCTGCAATGGCGACCCCAAGACCGTGCCGGACATGGAGAAATATTTCACCCCGGATATGCAGTTTATATCATATATCCTGGGTGTAAAGAGACCGGATACTCGCGAGGGACTTTTAAATACCATGATTCACCCCGGTCTTTACGAGGAATTGACGGCCGAGGACATAATCCTCGATACCCAGCGCAAGGCTGTTGCGGTAATACTGCGGGTACAGTTCAGGGAGGAATCAACAGGAACGGTATTCCCGGTAAAGCATAACTGCGCGCATTATGAGCTGGTGCAGGACGAATCCGGCGAACTCAAGATAAAGAAAATTACGTATTTTACGGAGCCCCGCCCGCCCGAAGAACCCGATATGAAAACCCTGATGATGAAGTACCGGGAAAAAGCGATGGGGGGATAAGCCC
>CAYYVO010000053.1:0-9229 GCA_964475175.1 uncultured Dehalococcoidaceae bacterium
CCAAGCCACCAGCAGTAGCCCAGAACATAACAACGCCAGCAATCATTAATGCAGCATCGAAACCCTTACTGCCACTAGGGGCAGGGAAGATGTGAAAAATAACGATACAGGCTACTGTGATAACAGCCAGTCCGCAGATTATATAAGCTATGAATTTAACGTATTCCTTCAGCGTTACGCCATTCATTTTATTCATTCTCACTGGATATATAAAGTTTGATTATTCTATTACTAATCGATTAGTTTTACAATATCCTCTGTCGTCCAGATATGATTGCTTACCCCTGCTGCCATCGCTGGCGTTCTCGGATAAGGATTAGCCAGTGTCTTATGAGGTCTCACAAAGTTATAGTGCATGAAATAAAGGGCGATGGCAAGTTCATGGTTTTCTATTTTCTTTGAGAATGCATTGGTGAAAACTATAGACCACTGACAGCAATGTGATAGCTTGTCCAGCGGTATAGGTATTGCTGCTATCAAGACGGGAGAGCGATAAGTGCCAGGCCAAGTACGATAAGACACGAGCCGATAATACGTCCTTTACCGAAGGGTTCTCCCAGTATCATGGTACCCAGTATAACTCCCAGTACTATACCGACCTCTCGCGACGGTGCAATGTAGCTGACCTGAGAAAACTGTAGGGCAAGCAAAATAAGACCATAAGCTAAAAACATGAGCATCCCGGCTATCAAGATGCCGCTCATGTTTCTTTTCCTTTCCGCTTGTATCACACTGATGCCATAAACTCGAAGTATATAAGGGGCCAGAAATAGGGCGCTGCCAAGTGCCAGGAAGTACATGTAGAGAAAGGGGTTAACGTAACTGACGCCTACCTTGTCCCATACCGAGTAGGCGGCGATAACCAGGCCGGTTAATAGGGCATATCGGGCCCCGGCTTCCCGGAAGAACCTGAATGGGTCTCGTAATATCTGCGGTAAATGCCCCCACCAGTATAAAGTATAAATCCCGATAACTACTGTTATAATGCCGGTTATGGCCAACGGCGTGATAACTTCCTTTAGTACCACCACGCCGAGCACCGGCACCAGCGCCGGGCCCAGGCCTCTGGCAATCGGGTAAACCAGCGAAAGGTCAGCAGATTTATAACTTTTCCCCAGGAAAAAGAAATAGATGGTGTGGAGGATAACTGTACCCAGGATAAACCACCAGCCCGGGTAGAAAACGGGATTTTGCCACCATAGGATGGCGGCCACAGGTAACAGTAATGCACTTATAGCTACCAGCAGCCACCAGATAAAAATCTCCTGATTGGTGGCGCGTTTTGCCAGGAAGTTCCAGGTGGCATGGGCCATAGCCGAAAGCAGCACTAATATGAGGGCGAAAATCGTCATGACTAGAGTATAGCACCGAATGTGAATAAAATAGTATCACTGAGATGGGTTATCCCTGAGTATCTGCGCGGGCAGTGCGGTAAAGCCCCTGTTCACGGCGCGCCGACTCGGCACTGTTCACCCTATCTCACCTTTACCCTGTATGGGTTCAGCCGTAATATCTGCTTCCGGGTTATTCCTGACCGGGGTCATTGTTAATGCGGCGATGATGGCAAAAACGGTGAGGCCGGCAAATACCAACCAGCTTAGCTGGTAGCTGCCCAGAGTATCATAGACCCAGCCGGCTATGGTTGGCCCCATGATGCTGCCGATGGCGCCAATGCCAATAGTCAGGCCCAGTATCGTGCCGAAGCTGGTTCTGCCAAAGTACTCTCTGCCCAGAGAGGCTCTGAGTGCATTGCTGCCGCCGTAACCAAAACCGAAAAGAATCAGGAAAGGAATAAGTAGCCAGATGTCCGTGGACGAGGCGTATGCGAAAAAGAGCGTTCCACAGCCCATTAAGGTGAAGCTTCCTGCCGCCACCTTTTTCCGGTCCACTTTGTCTCCAAGCCAGCCGATACCAAGGCGACCCGTGATGCTTATCAGCGGGATGGCTGTAGCTACCAGGCTGGCCGTCGCTCTGCTGAACCCGACGCTGCTGAGGTAGGGCATGACATGAGTAATAATGGCACTCGTTATCAGCATGTGGTACCAGAATGCCACGCTTAAACGCCAGAAGGCGCCGCTTTTGAGAGCTTCCTTCGTTTTTACCTCTACCTCTACAGGCCGCAATTGCCCCGGGTCACTCGCCTGTGTTACGACGACTTCCGTTTGGCCGTCCGGCAGGTAACCGTATTGCTCCGGCTTTTGTCGGAAGAAAAGCGACAGAGGTAGAACTAAAACTACCATACCCAGTGCCAGTATCGTTGCCGCCGTACGCCAGTCGTACAGGGCAATGAGTCTGACGATTACCGGGACCAGCAGGCCGCTGAAGCCGAAACCACTGATGGCGATACCGCTCGCTATACCTATCTTTCTATGGAACCAGTTGGCGACGGCGGTCATCAGTACTGTCATGGTGCAGGCGCTCATGCCTATGGCGAGTAAGGCGAAAGCCCCGTAAAACATGGCCAGGGATGTGGTCGCGCCGAGTAGCAGCATACCGACCGCGGAAATAACCGCTCCACCGGCTATCAGCCTTCTTGGCCCCCAGCGGTCAACGAGTATGCCGAAAAATGGGGCCAGGATTCCTATTTCCAGACCGCGCAATGAAGCCGCCAGCGAGATTTGCGTATAACTCCAGCCCATCTCGTTGGCTATCGGTTCAATGAAAGCGGTGAAACCGTAGAAGACCACTCCGCCTGCATATGCAGCCGTAACTAAAGATGCCGCGACTATCCACCATCCGTAGAATATCTTGGGTGGTTTCTTTCTAAAAAGCATTGCTCGTCAATTGACCCATGTTATAGCGTTCCGAATCTCCTGCCCGGTAAAGGCTTCTTAATACCATACCTCAATTGGACAACATAATGCTAACACTACACACGTGTCGTATACAAGACTTCTTGAGGCATAAAGTGATGGATTCTGCGTGCTGTGGGAAGCGCACCTTTTGCGGTTAAGCGGCTCTTCGACTGCCTGACTTGCCCATAACCTAGTGTCTCAGGGTGCCTTCAAGTGGCGTACTGATGTATTTCTCAATCACTTTACGAAAATGATATCCGTAGACACTGAGGCTTATAGATATCGGCAGCTTCCTGGGGTGTTTCAGCAAGGTCAGGAATAATAGCCTCCAGTAATACCTTCTTCCCTTTTCCTTGAGGCCGAGGAACCAGACAGATTTAAAGAACGCTTCCAGGTGATAAGAATGAAGCTTGTTTCTCCGCCTTATCTGAGGTCGGTATTCCTTCAAAAAAACTTTGATGCGTTCGTAATAACATTGCGGAGAATAAATCGTCGACAGTATCTTCTGGTACCCCCCGATGAGTATCCTGGGGTTCATTTTGGGAGTAAAGTTGAGCGAGCAATCGGTATTATTGCCGGTAAAGGCTTTCAGTAACCGGTTCTCCTTTTTCAAGCGCTGGTGCAGTCTGGTGCCCTGGGGAGCATTCAATAAGCCGACCATCGCTGTGACGATACCGCTCTTTTGAATGAAGTTAATCTGTCTTTTAAAGATAGAAAGCGGGTCGCTGTCAAAACCAACGATAAAGCCTCCCTGTACTTCCAGGCCGGAGTTCTGTATCTTTTTTACCGAAGCCACCAGGTCACGGTTTTGGTTTTGAGATTTGTTGCATTCCACCAGGCTCTCTTCATTGGTGGTTTCAATGCCGATAAATACGGTATTAAAACCGGCCTCAACCATCAGACGCCTCAACTCTTTATCATCAGCCAGGTTTATAGACGCCTCGGTGTTAAGAATGAACGGGTGCTTCCTCTTCTTCTGCCAGTCGATTATGGCCGGTAGCGTCTCTTGCTTCAGCTTCCTTTTGTTGCCGATGAAGTTATCGTCAACGATAAACACGCCGTCGCGCCAGCCCTGGTCGTATAAGGCGTCCAGCTCGGCGAGTATGTGTTCTCTATCCTTGGTTCGCGGCGTATGTCCGTTCAGGATAATGATATCGCAGAATTCGCAGTTAAAAGGGCAGCCTCGGGAATATTGAATGCTCATTGATGAATACTGCTTTTTATTGAGAAGCGACCAGAGGGGGACAGGTGTTGTATTGATGTCCGGTCGTGCCCTGGACGCATAAATATGCCGGGGACGACCCTGGCTCAGGTCTTTCAGGAACAGGGGCAGGGTGACCTCCGCCTCGCCAAGCACCAGGTGCTCGATATCCTCATATTGCTCGTGTCCGGTGGTGAAGAGAGGGCCGCCGGCGACAATCTTCGTCCCCAGTTCCTTGCACCGGTTGATTATTTCCCGGACCGATTCCTGCTGCACCACCATGGCGCTGATGAATACATAGTCGGCCCAGCTGACATCTTCCGCGGTGAGTTTGCTGACATTCATGTCGACCAGCTTCTTTTCCCACTCGCCGGGAAGCATTGCCGCCACCGTCAGCAGACCCAGGGGTGGGAAGGCCGCCTTTTTGGAGATGAATTTCAGGGCGTATCGGAAGCTCCAGAAGGTATCCGGATATTGTGGATAGACCAGAAGAATTTTCAAACCGGGCTCCTTTATTGCGGACTGAATATTCGGATTATATAGATATTATACCAGATATTTGCTTCACCAGATAGAGCACCTGCCGGCGCTCTTTGCCACCGGGTTCGGTTCCGGCTTATTTCTATTTCTTCCGGTGTCTGGCCACAAATCGTTTCATTCTTAACAGGGCTTCCTGGATGTCAGCCAGTGAGGTGGCGTAGCAGCAGCGGACGTAGCCTTCACCGCACTGCCCGAAGGCTGAGCCGGGTACCACCGCCACTTTCTCCTCGAGCAGAAGTTTTTCGGCAAACTCCTCTGAGTTCATACCGGTAATGGCCACCGACGGGAAGGCGTAGAAGGCACCCTTCGGCTCAAAACAGCTCAGGCCAATGTCGTTTAACCCTTTGACGATAAATTGACGCCGCCGGTCGTAGTCCTCCACCATTTCCCGCACATTTGGCTCACCGGACTTCAGGGCTTCTATGGCGGCTACCTGCGCCATGGTCGGGACACACATCATCGTGTACTGGTGAATCTTGGTCATCGCTTCAATGATTTCTTTCGTGGCCGCCGCGTAACCAATGCGCCAGCCAGTCATGGCGTACGCTTTGGAAAAGCCGCCCAGAAGAATGGTATTTTCCTTCATGCCGGGAAGACTGGCGATACAGGTGTGCTCAATGCCGTAGACCAGCTTGGCGTAAATCTCGTCGGCGACAACCAGTAGCTGGTGTCGCTGGGCAACTTCCGCAATTCGTGCCAGCTTGTCTCCGGTCATTACCGCACCGGTAGGATTGGCTGGATAGCCGATGAGTATAGCTTTGGTCTTGTCCGTAATTCTGGCTTCGATGTCCCTGGGGCGGAGCTCAAAGTTATTTTGCTCCCTGGTCGGTACCTTCACCGGTCTGCCTCCGGCCAGAGTCACGCAGGATTCATAGGCAACGTAGCAGGGGTCGGGCATCATCACCTCGTCGTCGGGATTGAGAATGGCCCTCATGGTCAGGTCCAGGCCTTCGCTGACCCCCACCGTAATCAGGAGGTTGCCATTGGGCTCGTAATCAAGGCTGTAGTTGTCCTTCAGATAGTCGGACAGCACCCGGCGCAGTTCCGGCATCCCTGAGTTTGAGGTGTACATGGTATATCCCTTTTCCAGTGAGAAGATGGCCGCCTCGCTGATATGCCAGGGGGTGGCGTAGTCAGGCTCACCCACTCCCAGCGAAATCACGCCGTCCATGGAAGCCAGGAGGTCAAAAAATTTCCGTATGCCGGATGGAGAGAGTTGTCTCACTCGATTTGAGACAATTCTGCCCTTTCGTTGCTGACCAGGGGCACCGCTCAATTAAACATCTCCTGTTCGGTAATATTGTTACTGGCTATAGCACCAGCGATTCCCGTTTAACCTGTGCTTCGCCTTCCAGTAACTCGCCATCATCCTTGTAGCGTTTCAGAACAAAGTGGGTCACCGTTCCCTGCACGCCCTTGATATGGGCAAGCTTCTCCGAGACGAATTCAGCCACCTCGTGTTCCGTCTTGCCTATCACCACCAGGAGCAGGTCGTAGGTTCCCGAAGCAAGATAGGTTGAGTGTACTTGGGGAAAACGTGATATGCGCTCGGCGACAAGGTCAAAGCCGGCGTCCGGCTCGGGGGTAACCTTGACCTCGATTAGTGCCCATACCTTCTCATCACCCACTTTTTCCCAGTTGACCACCGTTTTATATTTCAGAATAATCCGGTCTTGCTCGGCCTTTTTGACAAGTTTGGCAACCTCGGTGTTTGGGATACCGGTCATCATCGCAATTTGTTTGGTGCTGGTCCGGGCGTCATCTTCCAGTATCCTCAGAATAGCCTTCTTCATTTGGAACTCCTCAATACCGTTTTTCGTGACACCGTATTTTATGATTATACCAGAGGTAAGATATTTTGTAACCCTTGGTTCGGGACAGCCTCTCGCGCCCGACTGCTCAAGGCAGCTTTGGTTACCCTGTCGATATTATTACTGCTGCGCCGGCTTATTAATTCTTGGTGGTGGCGTCTATCCCCATGCTCAGGGCTTTAAAATTCAGTTCCACCCTGTCCGCGGCAAAGCTGGATTTTATTTCTGCCTCGGTATCTTCTCTGGTGACGGGCAGCAAGTTGAGTCCGATTAAGGCCCCGAGAATGATGACATTGGCGACAATCGGTGTGCCCAGCTTCAGGCCCATGTCGGTGGCGTCGAGGAACCACGCTGATTCGGAGAGCCGGGTAATTGTCTCTTTCAAAGCCTCGTCTTCAGGATATTCATCCTTTCGGGAAAGCACGGATACCGGGAAAAGGGCATTAAAATTGGTGACCGTGGTTACCTTCGGGTTCCCGTAGCTGACCAGCATTCGCAGGGTTTCCAGGGGTTCTAGGCTGAGTATGATATGAGCTTTGCCTTCCGGGATAAGCGGGCCGACGAGCATCTTTTCCGAGATACGCACGTTGCTCATCACGGCCCCGCCCCTCTGCGCCACCCCGAGGGTCTCGCCTACGGCCACGAAGTAGCCCTTTCTTAACAGCGAACGACCGACCAGGTGGGAAAGCAGGATATTCCCCTGACCGCCAACCCCGCTGATAACCAGATTCAAAGGGTCCGCGTGTATTGCCATCACGATACCTCCTCTCTGACAATCGCGTCGAATGGGCAGATGTCCACGCAAACGCCGCAGCCTGAACAGACGGCTTTATTGATTTTGGCTTTTCCCGTTTCAATGTCCCAGGGCAGTCCCGGACATTTAAATGATTTGGTGCAAAAACCGCAGTCCGCACCGCGGCACTTCTCTATATCAACCCACACCGTGTAAGGGGGCTTTCGTTCCTCTCTCATCCGCACCAGTTCGCACTTGTGTCGCATAATCAGGACCTTGACCCCGTCTTCCTTCAATAGCTGGAGCAGTTTATCGGTGGTCCCTTTAATGTCGAACGGTTCGGTTACCGCTTCCTGGCACCCCAGGCTCTGGCAGAGCTCGGCGATGTCTACCGCCGGCGCTGTCTGCCCCATGGCATTGAACGTGGTTCCCGGGTGAGACTGGAAACCTGTCATTGCCGTGGCGTTGTTGTCCAGCACCACCAGCACCATGTTGGCCTGGTTATGTATGGCGTTGAGCAGGGCCGGGATAGAGGCATGGAAAAAGGTCGAGTCGCCGCAGACCGCGATAACCGGCTGCTCCGAGCCAAACTGGTTGAGATGACCGAAGCCGGTGGCCAGTCCCACTCCTGAGCCCATGGCGTGCAGCGCCTTCGTCAGTTTGTCGCCGGCCGGGAATACGTCCAGCGTGTAGCAGCCGATATCGCCGGTTAAGAAACCGTTTCGGCCGTCCTTCCGCAGCGCCTTTTTTATCGACCAGAAGCTGGCGCGGTGCGGACATCCCGCGCACCAGGTCACGCCGCGGTCAATCAGCAGTTTGGCGGTGGCGTCACTGGCCTGCTGGTCGTAGTCTATCTCTCGGACCGGGTATTCTATCTTGAAAAGCGTGGCCAGGGCTTTCACCACCAGGTCTGGTTTCAGCTCGCCCACTTTCGGCAGGTGGCCCGATTCTTTGCCGTAGACCGCCAGTTCATCGGCTGATATTGCCGACTCAAAGGCTGTCTTTTTCACGTAGGTTTCCAGGAACGGGTCGACCTCTTCCACCGCCAGGACTTGCCTGGTTTTCGACAGGTATTTTTTGACCAGCGCCGCAGGGAATGGCCAGAGGGTGCCCAGTTTCAATATGCCCACCGATTTTTGCAGGTTGAGTAATTCTACCGCTTCCAGCGAGTAGCGGCTGCCGACGCCGCTGCAGATGATGAGCAGCTCCGGTTTCTCCGGGCCCTGGTACCGGTTAAAAGAGGATTTTTCAAAGACCTTCGCCACTTTTTCCAGTCGCTCGAGGACATTGACGTGGTGCAGCTTGGCCAGGTAGGGTGAAATACACTGTGAAGTATCAAAGTAGGCCTTTCTCTCCGGTGGTGGTATTTTACCCAGTGTCACCGGTCCGCTCGAAAGCGAGACACGGGTGGTGCTCCTCACTAGGAAGAAACCGTTGAACTCTTCGGAAAGCTCAAAGGCCCATTTGGTCATCTCCTTGGCTTCTTCGGGACTGTCCGGTTCCAGCAGGGGAATACCTTCCGAGTTGGCTATCCAGCGTGAATCCGCCTCGTCCCCGCTGGAATGTCCCTCCGGGTCGTCACAGATGGCGATAACCAGTCCGCCCCCGTTTTTACCGAGTCCTGAGTAGTTGAGGTGGGTCAGGAAGTCCAGTGCCACGTTCAGGCCCGCCGTTTTCATGGCGGAAAATGCCCTCAGCCCGGCGAAAGAAGCCGCCGCGGCAACCTCCGTGGCTACCTTCTCATTGGTCGACCACTCGACGTACATTCCGGTTTCGTCAGCCACTTGGGCTAAACTCCCCACTATCTCCGAGGCGGGAGTCCCCGGATAGCCGGTGGCAACCTGCGCCCCCGCCTCCAGAGCACCCCGGGCGATGGCCTCGTTGCCCATCAGTAGTTCAAAATCGCCGGGTGCTTCTCGAGCCAGACTTACCATTTTGACACCTCCAGCAATTTATTACGGGTCCCGTATCTCATTGTCTTGCCGCCAGATCTGAAAGGCTTTACCTGAATAATTCTCCGCTTTTTAATGGCTACAGACCCCTGTCCGAGAAAAACTCATATGTCAGCGTCTGATTATATTGTTAACCTGCGCTGCCGGTTCGGTGGCAGACTGTTTACCATGAAGAATGCCCAGCCATATTATACGTC
>CAYYVO010000054.1:0-2095 GCA_964475175.1 uncultured Dehalococcoidaceae bacterium
CTTTAAAAATAACCCACCGGCAATCGTTTGCAGTTTCAAACTGATCAAGTAACCGATAATCCTCTCCATATTACGTATCCCTTTTTGTAAAATTTGTATATGCAAGCCTCACCCCTTTATCCCCTCTCCAGCCTGAGGCATAGTAAGAAACTATAAAAATTAATGGCTGGAGAGGGGAGTTTTGGAGAGAGGGGGCGAAGCCCCCTCTCAATTACTTTCCCCCTCTCAAACATAATAAAAAAGAATACTGAAGATATACTGTTTGAGAGGGGGATACAGGGGGTGAGTATAGTAAATCAAACGTATACAAATAATGCCTGAATAGTAGACCTGGCCTTTGGAGTTATAGTATAATAAAGCCACTGTGATGACACCTTCCGATTCTAAAGATTCATCTTCGGGAACCTCGGCTGATAACACAGAAGCCGGGGTTTTCTTATCAAACGAGGAGCTTCAAACCGTAACTAAAAGGCTGCGCCGCCATATCGTCACGATGATTGGGAAAGCGGGCAGCGGCCATCCCGGCGGCTCGCTATCGGCGGTAGAGATTGTCACGGCGCCTTTCTGGCGGGTCATGCGTCACAAACCGGCCGACCCCCACTGGCCCGACCGCGACCGGTTCGTCCTGAGCAAAGGCCACGCCGCCCCGGTACTCTACTCCGCCCTGGCCGAATGCGGCTACTTCCCGGTCAGTGAATTAGCCACCCTGCGACAACTGGACAGCCGACTCCAGGGGCACGCCGACCGCACCGCTACGCCAGGCGTTGAGATGTCCTCCGGCAGCCTGGGGCAAGGACTATCGTTTGCCGTCGGCACCGCGCTGGCGGGTCGACTCGATTCCAAATCGTATCGCGTATATGCCCTGCTCAGCGACGGCGAGTGCGACGAAGGGCAGACCTGGGAGGCAGCTATGGCGGCAGCCCACTATAAGGTCGATAACCTGACCGCTATCGTGGACAACAATAATATCCAGCTGAGCGGCTTCAACCGCGACATTATGAACCTGGAGCCTCTGAAAGACAAGTGGGCGGCTTTCGGCTGGAACACCATAGAAGTCGACGGGCATGACTTGTCACAACTCCTCGATGCCTTCGGAGAGGCGAAAAAAGTCAAAGGAAAACCGACGGCAATCATCGCCCATACCATCAAAGGCAAAGGGGTCAGCTTTATGGAGAATAATGTGGACTTCCACGGCAAGGCCCCCAATGCCGAGCAGCTGGAAAAAGCCCTGAAGGAGCTTGCATAACCGTGGCCGAAGAAGTATCCCTGAGAGAGACCTACGGCAAGACCATCGTAGAACTGGGTCGGGAAAACCCGGATATCGTTGTCCTGGACGCCGACCTCAGTCCATCGACGATGACCAAGTTCTTCAAGCAGGAGTTCCCGGAGCGCTTTTTCGAGGTCGGCATTGCCGAGCAGAATATGATAGGAATCGCCTCAGGACTGGCTGCCTCCGGCAAGATACCGTTCTGCAGTACCTTCGCCGTGTTCGCCACCGGGCGCTGCTTCGACCAGATACGCGTATCCGTGGCGCAGGCCCGTCTCAACGTTAAGATAGTGAGCACCCACAGCGGCGTAACCGTCGGCGAGGACGGGGCCTCCCATCAGGCGCTGGAAGACCTGGCGCTTATCAGTTCCCTGCCTGGCTTCACTGTTATCGTCCCGGCAGACGCCATCGAGACCGACCTAGCGGTAAGGGCAGCCGCCGCCCATGATGGGCCATGCTACATACGGTTGCTGCGGTCCAAGCTGCCGCTGGTCTACGACGATAAATACCGCTTTGAAATCGGAAAGGCGGTCACCCTGAGACAGGGGCAAGACGTGACGGTGATAGCTATCGGCACCCTGGTGAGCGAAGCACTGGAAGCTGCCGCGGAACTGGCCAAGGCAGGCATCGACTGCCGCGTCATCAACATGCCCACCGTCAAGCCCATTGACGAAGCAGCCATTATCAAGGCCGCTAAAGAAACCGGCGCTATTATCACCGCCGAGGAGCACCAGGAGCACGGCGGACTGGGGAGTATAGTGGCCAGGGTTGTCGCCGGTCACCACCCGGTGCCGATGGAGTTCGTTGCGGTCAAAGACGTTTTCGGTA
>CAYYVO010000054.1:2105-9174 GCA_964475175.1 uncultured Dehalococcoidaceae bacterium
CAGGTCGTGCTGAACAAGGCGGTAGAGCATCAATCCGAGGAGCACCAGGAACACGGCGGTCTGAGCAGCATAGTTGCCAGGGTTGTGACGAGTCAATATCCCGTACCGATGGAGTTCGTAGCTGTGAAAGACGTTTTCGGCACGTCCGGCAAACCCGATGAGCTTTTAGAGAGGTACGGCCTGACATCAAAAGATATTGTAAAGGCCGTGCGCAAGGTTCTCAAGAGAAAAGGCTAGTCCAGAAAAGAAATTTCTGACGGCGGCCTGTCTTTAATGTCCACTTCGATGCCGGCATCGCGGAAAAGCTCCATAAACCTGTCATCATTATACTTGGCAAAGCTGACGAAGCGCGCTATCTTGGCATTTACCAGCATCTTGGCGCAGAGCACACAGGGCGTATGGGTGCAGTAAACAGTGCTCCCCTCCAGACTAACCCCGTGGAGGCCAGCCTGAATGATTACGTTCTGTTCGGCATGGATGGCGCGGCACGTCTCCTGCCTTGTTCCCGATTCTATCCCCATTTCATCACGCAGACAACCGAGTTCCAGGCAGTCCTTAGCACCGGAGGGCGCCCCGTTGTAGCCGGTGGTCAGTATGTGTTTATTCTTCACCGCTACCGCCCCCATGTGATGGCGCAGGCACGTGGACTGTTCCGATACTACCGAGGCAATTTTCAGAAAATACTCGTCTTTATCCGGTCGTTTCGCAATGTCTGTCATTTCAGCCTCTCGATGGTCATTTCAACTTGCTGCTTAAGATAAGCAAGGGATGATTCATTTAAAACTGTAAAATCGGCCATGGCTATCGGGCCGCCCTTGTTAAGATTCTCTATTTCAGCGCGATCGCGCCCGGCAGCTTCTTCGGGCGTGAGCGGCCTGATTTTACGTCCGCCCAACCTCCGATATCGTGTATCGGGGGAAGCCCAGACAGCTACAACTTTAAAATCATTTCCGTATTTCTCTTTAAGATAAATATACTCTTCCCAAGAGTAGAGTCCATCGGCAACAACATCCGACTTCTTTAAAGCTTCATCTATCCGGGGTACGTTAAGTTTAGCATACGCCGCCATCCCGTGTTCCTTCCTCAAACGTTCCCT
This sequence comes from uncultured Dehalococcoidaceae bacterium, assembly GCA_964475175.1. Lineage (GTDB taxonomy): Bacteria > Chloroflexota > Dehalococcoidia > Dehalococcoidales > RBG-16-60-22 > CAYYVO01. Next base: position 3,202 of record CAYYVO010000054.1, read on the forward strand.
GACCGGACGCTCGTTCTCCTCGGTCAGTTTCAGTCCCTGCTTCTTTACCGCTTTGTCGGTTATATCACCGAACCTGACCGCGGCAAAGCCCTGTTCCCGGAAGGTATTAACTACTTCCGATTTCCCCGAGCCGGGCATACCCACAACGGCCACCACTTTCATAGCCCAATTATACGGGGATTCTATATGAAATGACAACGTCGTTTTTCTAATTATCTGGTTCTGTTGAATCTCGGTTGCATCACTGATAAACGATACTTCATACCTGACGTTATGGTTCGACAGGCTCACCATGAGCGGAATTGTAAATCCCCGCTCGCCCTGAGCTTGTCGAAGGGTACGTTTTTCAATAACTAAGAATGAGTAGAACCAATAGTCTCTCTTACTGGACAACCCGTGATATAATGTTGGAAATGCCTGAAACAATCAATCTGGCCGACCGTATTAAAGAGCAACTGCCCGCCGATTTACTGGACTTTGTGAAAGCAGCGGGCGAGGAGGCAAACCGACAGCAGCAGAAGCTTTACCTGGTAGGCGGCGTGGTGCGCGACCTTCTCCTGGAAAGAGCCAATCTCGACCTCGATTTGGTCGTGGAGGGTGACGCAATAAATCTGGCTGATGAAATGGCGCGTATCAATAATGCTAAAGTTACACCCCACCCTCGCTTCGGCACTGCCAAACTCCAGTGGGGCAGAAGGAGTGTCGATGTAGCCACAGCCCGCGCCGAGACCTACGCAAGACCGGGGGCGTTGCCTGCCGTGAGGCCCGGTACTATCGGTGATGACCTAGCCCGCCGCGATTTCACCGTCAACACCATGGCTATCGAGCTAAACCCCCGCCGTTTCGGCCAGCTCATGGACGTTCACGGCGGCGTGCCGGACCTCAAGCAGAAGCTCATCAGGGTGCTGTACGAAAAAAGCTTCACCGATGACGCCACGCGCATATGGCGCGCCGTGCGTTACGAGCAGCGACTTGGTTTCAGTATCGAGCCCGCGACACTGCTGCTGCTGAATCGTGATATAGATATGCTCGAAACTATCAGCGGCGACCGCATCCGCCATGAACTGGAACTCGCCCTGAAAGAGGAAATGCCGGAAAAGACTATACAACGCGCCGCTGAACTGGGCGTGCTGGCCAAACTGCACCCTTCTCTGAAAGGTGACGACTGGCTGGCGGAAACCTTCGCCCGGGCGTTTGAACTCTGTCAACCTGAGTCCCCACCCCTTCAACTCTATCTTGCGTTGCTGCTGTATCGTTTGAGCTCCGATGAGACTGAAAAGCTGATATCATACCTGCGACCCCCCGGGATGTCGGCACAGGTTATCATGGATACTGTGGCGATAAAGGAGAAAATTGAAGAGCTTTCGGCTCACGGCCCGCCGCCTAGTCAGGTCTACCACCTCCTTCACGGCTACAGCCAGACGGCGCTTACGGCCGGTTCTATTGCCACCGGCTCCGCCACCGCCGCGGAGCACATAGAGCTTTACCTGAACGTCCTGCGGCACGTAAATCCGGCTCTAAGCGGCGACGACCTTAAGAAACTGGGCGTGCCGGAGGGGCCGCAAATCAAGAAAATACTACAGACTCTCCGCGAGGCCCGGCTGGACGGCAGGATAAGCACCATAGGGGAAGAGGAGGAGATGGTGCAGAGTCAGATAAACAACTGAAGGTATTTGTCTGGCTCATCCCCTGACATTGGTTAGTTGTAACCTATCCCCCTGGCCCCCTTCCCTTGTGTATTGATGAAGGGAAGGGGGGATTTTTATAAGAGGGGTTTCACCCCTCTTGAACTCCCCTTTTGGTGATTGGATAAAAACTCAGGGATAAGCCGCCGATTATAAGGATGGCAGGGTGGGAAAACCTAAAGTGGATGTGGTAGTGGTGAGGAACTGAATCTCCCCTACTCCACTTTCTTAAATGCCTTAGCCGCCGCGCCGCATACCGGGCATTTATCCGGCGGCTCCCCGGTTACGGTATTCCCGCAGACCTGGCAGACGTAATAAGTCTCATTTATCGACTGCTTGCCCTCTTTTATAGCCGCCAGGGCTTCCTCAAAGTAGCCGTGATGTATCCTCTCCACCTTATCCGCCCACTCGAAAGTGAGCTTGGCCCTGTCGTTCTTTTCTTCCACGGCCTTTTCGATAAAATACGGGTACATGCCGGTAAATTCCTGCTGTTCCAGTATACTGGACGCCATCAGGTTGTCTTTCGTGGAGCCGATGGCATCCATAGCGTTTAAATGGTTGCGCGCGTGAACCGTTTCCGCTTCGGCAACGGCACGGAACAGCCGGGCTATCTCGGGATAGCCTTCTTTATCCGCCTTATCAGCGAAGAACAAATAGCGGCGGTTGGCCTCGCTCTCGCCGCCGAAAGCCTTTATTATGTTATTTTCCGTCTCGTAAGCCATATCAAACCTCCTGATAATTCCTAGATTACAGTATAACGGCTATGCCAGTTCGTTTCTAAGTATCTCATAAAATTTGTCTCGTGCATACCTTTCCAGCCAGGGCTCGTGACCGCACTTCTTCAGTAGTATGAACCGGAAATCTTTTAAAACGCGGGAAAGCGGCTCCCTTATTCCCTCGGCAAGGTGAGGGTCATGATCGCCGTGGATAGCCACAACGGGACACTGAATATCCTTCCCCATTTCCAACAGCTTCCCGCTGGCTCTTAAATCGGCGGCCTCCTGCCACACTTTATCGTAGATATCGAAGCTGAATCCCAGGTCTTCTCTCTCCTGCGGCGGCAGGGGTGCGTAGGTATCAGCTTTGGCGAACAGTTCCCCGATACGCGCCATCGCTTTATTCTTATCCCCCGGGGCCGCATCGTTGACTATCTCCGTCATTTTCAGGACTTCAACCCGCTCCGCCTCAGAAAGTCTATTCAGTCGTTCGCCGGTGATATTAGCGGCATAATGTGCCTCGAACGGCCCGCTGGCGACGAGTATCAACTTCTTCACCACATCAGGATACCTGGCCACGGTAATATAGACGAGCCACGCCCCCCACGAATGACCGATTAACGTAACGGGGAGGTCGGCGTTTTTCTCCAGTACGTCACGCAATTCTCCCGCCTGGCCATCGACTGAGTCTCTGGTCTGCAATGGCTCCAGAACTCCAAAATCGGACGATAGCTCCCTGGCTACCGGCTCCATTTCGCCGATGGCGCCCGGCCCCCCGTGAACGACAGCCACGGTATAGGGTTTTTTGCCATAGACCCTGAGATTATTCACATTTACACTCCAGACGTCACTACTGCCAGATAATATCTGAAGGCTTACGTACCGGTATCCGCTGATATTTATATTTGGGATAGCCAACCATCAAGCTTCCGTATATCTGATATCCCTCCGGCAGTGATACCGCCTCTATCATGGCCGGGAAAGTAGCCGCCGCCATCATGAAGAAGCCCGCCCAGCAGCATCCCAGTCCCATACTGTTAGCCATCAGGTCGAAATAGGACAGGGCGATAGTACAATCGATAGTAGCTATAGGATTGTTCTTCTCGGCATAAGCGGCAACCACAACCGGCGCGCCGCGGATGAAATCGTGGTGGCCGGCTTCCATACGCTTGAGGACGCCTTCGAACATATCGGCCATTTGCGGATTTCTGTTTATCGAGTCCCTTATCCATTCCACGCCGGTTTCCTCGATACGCTGTAACCTTGGTTTATCATCGATAACCAGCCATCGTACGTTCTGACTGTTATGTCCGGTCGGAGCGTACCTGGCGGCATCGATAATCCGGGTAATGTCCTCCCGGGGCACCGCCTTATCTTTATAAGCCCTGATAGACCTGCGACTCCTGATAAGGTGCTCACATTGCTCGGCGGTGACCTGGTAGTTTACATCTATCGGCAGACACTGTTCCAGTGGTATATCAACGTGTGTCAGGCTGCCGGTGGGGCAAGCCGCCACGCAGTGGCCGCAGCGGATACAGAATTCATCCGTCCCGGGCAGCATTCTCGGATATTTACCTTCCCGGAACAAAATCATGCCTCCGGGGCAGACAGCCGCACAGGTCCCGCATTGACTGCACGTTTCTTCATTTACCCGGGAAATAGCCATGATTAATCTCCTATCTATTTAAACAATTATCGTCTTATCTTCAGGCAGGTTTCGTCTTTACAAGATATACTACCATCCCCCGGTCTTTACAGGCCGCGTACAACCTTTCGGCCTCTTTTTTATCGGTAAACACGGTGAACAAAGACGGGCCCGAGCCAGCCAGGTGGACATGTGGAGCTCCCAGTTTAACAAGGTGTTCCACGTAGACCCGGCGTATATTGAAATCATCAAATGCGATATTCTCAAATGTATTGAACAGCATAGATGTATTAAATCCCTGACCCTCTTTCAACACCCCTGCCAGTCTTTCCGTAATACGACCGTCGGTGAAGTGATCCGGTCTTAAAGCGGCGTATATCTGCCCGGTCTTCCCCGGCTCGCGAGGTACATCAGGTACGACCAGGACTACCCACGTCTCTTCCAACGGCGGAAGCGGCGTTATTTTTTCTCCCCTTCCCTCCGCCAGGGCCGTGCCGCCGTGGAGGAAGAAAAATACATCCGACCCCAACTGCTCCGCCATTTCAAGCAGTTCTTTCTGCGGCAGGTCAAGTCCCCACAACTCATTAAGGCCGCGCAAGGTAGCGGCGGCATCACTGCTGTCACCGCCCAGACCGGACATCAGCGGGATATGTTTTTGAATCGTTATCGCCGCGCCTTTACCACCAGCGGCCCCCTGCATTAAAGCAGCCGCTTTGCTTACCAGACTCGCTTCCGCCGACCATCCCGGCATATCGCATTTAAAAGTGATGCCGTCACCCGACTCAAGCTGCAGCGTATCACAGAGGTCTATCGCCTGTAGAACGCTGCGGATTTCATGGAAGCCGTCGGGGCGTTTCCGCAGTACCTCCAGCGTCAGGTTGAGCTTGGCCGGTGCTCTGATGGTAATCGTGTCACTTTTCATGATTTATTTTATCAAAAATCCGCCACAAATTTGCCCATTCCTCCAGACTAAAAGTCTCCGCCCGTCGATGGTGGTCTATGTCTGCTTTAACAAGTAACGTCAAAGCCTCGTCCTTAGGTAAGCCTAGACCCTGAGCCAGCGAGTTCGCTATCTGCTTGCGGGAGGCAGTAAATCCCGCTCGCATCAACTTGAAAAACCCATCGACATCAGCCACCTCTACAGGAGGCCGGGAATAAACATCTATCCGCACCACCGCGGAATCCACCTCGGGCGCCGGATAAAAAGAACCGGCTGGAACGGTAGTAACTATGTCCGGCTTTCCGTAGAACTGCACGCTGTTGCTGAACAGGCTGCGCTGGCCCGGCCCGGCCACGATAACCTCCGCTACCTCTTTCTGCACCATCACCACCATTACTTCAGGTTTGACGGAGGCCTCCAGGAAATGGCGAATGACGGGAGATGTGATGTAGTACGGCAGGTTGGCGACGACCTTATAAGACCGCAATTGGAGGGGAAAGTCCGGCGCCTGCCCCTGCAATAGCGTTTTGGGGTCGGTACCGAGGATGTCCTCGTTAACGATAACCACATTCTCGAAGGGCGCCAGTGTCTTTTTCAGGGCTTCCGCCAGCTGGTTGTCCAGCTCGATAGCGATTACCCACCCGGCCCGGGTCGCCAGCTCCCGCGTCATTATGCCCAGTCCCGGCCCCACCTCGATAACGGTATCCTCAGGGGTCAGGTCGGCGGCTTCGAGTATAGTTTCGAGTACCTCGCCGTCGATGAGGAAATGCTGTCCCAGCCCCTTCCTCGCCCTGAGTTTGAATCGCCTCAGCAGCTTCCTGGTCTCGGCCAGCAATGAATTCGAACCGCCTCCGGACTGACTCTTAGCCATGATAAAAAAGAGGCCGTGCACCTGCCCTCGACTCCACCTAACGGCTTACCCGGACCAGCCAGCTCCAGCCAGGTGTACCTGCGGCACCCAGAAAAAACTATTTACCGCTGCTTCCT
>CAYYVO010000055.1:0-9162 GCA_964475175.1 uncultured Dehalococcoidaceae bacterium
TCGTTATCGCCTTCCAGCAGGACATACTCGGCATCGGGAGCTACCGCCAGCGCTGTGTTGCCCGGCAGCGTCCAGGGAGTCGTTGTCCAGGCCAGGAAACGGGCTTTCTTGCCGGTAGCGGTTATAAGCTCAGCTATCTTATCCCGAACCTCAGGCCCCTTCACGGTTGTTAAATCAATCTCAAACTTTATGTAAACAGATGGGTCTTCCGTATCTTCTTTATACCCCTGGGCTATTTCATGAGAGCTAAGGGACGTGCCGCAGCGCGGACAGTGCGGCGTGACGCGGTAGCCCTTGTATACCAGCCCCTTGTCCCACATCTGCTTGATAGTCCACCAGCAGGACTCTATATACTCTTTGCGGAGGGTTACGTAGGCATTTTCGAGGTCCACCCAGTAGCCGACCCGTTCGATTATTTCTTCGAATTCATGGAGATATTTATCGACGCTCTGGCGGCACAGCTCGTTGAAACGGGCGACGCCATATTCTTCTATCTGGGTCTTGGAGGAAAAGCCCAGCTGCTTCTCCACCTCAAGCTCAACAGGCAGGCCATGCGTATCCCATCCGCCGATACGTGGGGCGTAATACCCTTTCATCCCCTTATAACGCGGTATAACGTCTTTGAAGACAGAGGTAAGAACATGGTGCAGTGCCGGGCTGCCGTTTACAGTGGGCGGTCCGTCGTACAGGATGAACAGCGGCCCGCCTTTGCGGGCATCGATACTGCGCTGAAAAATATTGCCGCTTTTCCAGTACTCCAGTATCTTTTCCTCGAGCTCAGGAAAGTTTACACGGCTGCCGACTTGTTTAAACATTTTTCTACTCCTGCTATATAAATAAAAAAGCCTCGTCTTTCAGGGACGAGACTTATTACTCCCGCGGTACCACCCTATTTCCCCGACAATATCGGGACTCTCTTCAGGACACTGATTTATGCCCTCGTCTCTGATAACGGTTGACGGAACCGTCCAAGTCTACTCACCCTCCACGTTAGAAGGACTTTCGGTTGGCGACTCAGGAGTGATTTTCAGGCCGGGAATATGTCTGCTCTCACCGTACCAGACTCGCTTGATATCCCTTACCGCCCCTACTCTTCTCCGTCACAGCCTTTTTCAGCTTTATGTTAACACAATTAAGTGTAAAAATCAATAGTGTGGTATCTTTTTAGGTGTAATTACTATTTTTCGAGACTCGCCGAAGCCGGTACTCTCGGTCATCACGTCCGGATGGTCGGCCAGGGCAAGATGGATAACTCTTCTCTCGAAAGCCGGCATCGGTTCCATGGTAAAAGGCATTTTCCGGGTATTTACCTGTTCCGCCAGCCTCATGGCCAGGGCGCGCAGACCTTCACAGCGACGCTGCTTATAGCCTTCTACATCGAGGATAATAGGTATCTTGGCCTGTATTTTGTGGGAAATGATGAGCCTGACAACATGCTGTAAAGAGACCATAGTCTGCCCGCGGCGTCCTATCAATATGCCCAGGTCTTCACCTTCTATGTTAAGGCCTACTGATGAGGCGTTGCCATCATCATCTATGACGGTAAACTCTTCGGACATCACTACGTCCGCCGGTAAGTCCATCAGGTTCAGGAGATTCTCGAGTACATCTTTCGCCGTTTCATATATTTCACTCTGATTTTCAGGTATTTCCATCGTAGTCCAACCTTCTTACAATAATAGCTCTATTTTTTACGGTGTCGCCTTGCCCTGTCTTTACCCGGCTGATATCTCGATTTATCAGGTTTCATCATACCCTTTCCCACTTCGCTATCCGGGATTACGATATCTGCCCCGATATCGTCTACGGATTTCTTTTCACCCATGGTATTCTCGAATTTCAGTATTTTCTTTTCTTTATCAGACTCAACAGGCCTTGCCCTTCTCAGACCTCCCCAGCCGGTTATACGGTACTGCAACACTATTCTCATAACACTGTTTGCCACCCAGTATAACGCCAGTCCGCTGGGGAAAGACAGCGCCAGGAGCCCGAACATCATCGGCATCATCCACAGCATCAGCTGGGCCTGCTGCGCCTGCTTGGGGTCGGTAGACGATGTGGTTGTAGACATCTTCTGCTGTATCCACATTGAAGCGCCGACCAGTATAGCGAGGATAAAATTGGGCTGGCCAAGGTTCATTATTCCCAGAAATTCCTGGTTTAACGGCAGGGCGGAATATACAACCGGCCAGTTGTAAAGATACTTGGATAAATTGAGCAAACCTTCCGGTGCTACTGCCAAGGTCAGCATGATTGACTGGTAAAGGGCAATCCAGACAGGCATCTGGATTATCATGGTTATAGCACAGCCGGCGGGCTTGACGCCTGACTCCTTGTAGAGTCGCATCTGTTCCTGGGTCATCTTCTGCCGGTCTTTGCCGTATTGCTTCTGAATCTCAGCAATTTTCGGCTGCAGGTCCTGCATAGCCTTGGCAGACCTTATTTGATTTAAGGTGAGCTTAAGCATCAGCAAATTAACGATAACGGTAAGTGCGATAATAGCCAGACCGAAATCATTAGCCAGGTAACGCGTCATCACGATGAGGACGTTTATTACCGGCTGCTGTATTATTAATTCCCAAGGATTCAATCTAGTCTACCTCAACCCTCGACCGACAGATTAATTGACCTCAATAAGGCGCCGTTTATAATATTCACCCGCTCCAGAGTGAGTTCCTGCGTATGTATATAAACGATTTCTTCATGTGCGGCCAGCGGACCATTGACCTCTTTTTCAAAATTCGCTAACTCACGTTTTGCGTGAGAAGACGTATCTATTTTATAGACCAGCCCTTCCCGTGTGGCAAAGATAACCGAGTCTTCTATAGCAACCGGCGCCGAGGATATGGGACTTCCCAGATTTACCTCAGCCACTTTAACGCCGTTTTCCGCATTGAGAACATACACGTTGTTATCCAGGCAGCCGGCGTATATATTGCCTTCATATATAATCGGCTCTGCCCAGAACCAGTTTTGACCTGCAAACTGCCACTTGACAGAGCCATCGGAGGTATTAAGCGCGTAAAAATTTCTATCAAAAGAACCGACATATACCGTATCATCGATTACAAGGGGTGTCGCAATGATAGCCCCCTCCGAAAGAAACTCCCATTTTTTGGTGCCGTCGGCAGCATTGATAGCATGCAGTTTTTTATCAAAAGACCCGATGTATACCGTACCATCGACTACTGCCGGGGTCGCCCATATTTTATCGTCTGTCTTGTAGGTCCACTCAACAATCAGGTTTTCGGCGTCCAGAGCGTATACAGTACCATCGGAGACGCCGAAATATACTTTATCCTGGTCTATTGCAAGTCCCCCGACAATGGGTTCCAGATTGTCTTCAGCAGGATACACTTCATCCAGCTGCAATGACTCGGTAAAATAGGAATAGACTTTTCCGTTATAGCCGGCTATATAGACCCGTTCACCGGATATCAGCGGTGTCCCGTATATGGCAACTCCACCACCACCACCACACCCTCCCCCGCCCATAGCCGGTGAGCAGCCGAAAATTCCCGGCTGACTTACTGCCTTTAGGGAATCGGTCCAGCGTAGGGTTTCATCGGTAATTCCAATAGCCACGAGCCTGCCTTCTCTGGTTCCCACGAACAGCTTATCGTTATCTACAGCGCCTCCCGACCAGCCGACAGGAGCCAGCCCCCGAACACAGCCGAAACCGACCAAACCCGTGGCGATAATCATAACCGTCAGGAGTATAAATCCGCCAAACCGCCACTTAGACTTTAGCTTCACTATATTCACCTCAATAATAGCAAAAGCCGTTAACACCCACTATGACGGCTTTTTCCTACTATGTCAAACTCCAAGATGCTATATATTATAATAATAACCCGCTTATTACGGCACGGGGTCGAAACCGCCCGGGTTAAAAGGATGACAGCGGGCGATACGCCTGATACCGAGACCTATCCCCTTTAACAGCCCGAATTTACCGATAGCCTCATAGGTATACTGGGAACATGTCGGCGAGAAGCGGCAGGAAGGCGGCATAATCCTTGACCAGCTGGCCTGATAGAATTTAATGAGCCCCAGGGCTAACCCCTTCATATTCCCCCACAAATAGTCCGGCCCGGAACAGCAAGTTCCTGACCGTCTTTCCCAAGCTTTTATAATCTGCCTTGGCTGCATGAGTACGAGCTATAAAAACGATATCCCAACCCGGTTTTGGAGGTGTCTGTTTCAGTATCTCGCGCAACCGTCGTTTTATTTTATTCCTGGTTACCGCTTTACCAACATGCCGACTTACCGTAAAGCCGCATCTTGATATTTCAAGGCCGTTGGGTAAGGCTTTAATTACTATCTCTTTACCCATTAATGACCTGCCTTCATTGAAAACAAGATCAAACTGCGCTTTTTTGGTAAGATATCGTTCTCCCCTCACTGCTTCCCCAAATCCGGCGTCAAATATCGCCACTACACAACGGTTAGTTTACGACGGCCTTTCAATCGCCGCGCCTTTATGACAGCCCGGCCGCCGCGTGTACTCATCCTCTTTAAAAAACCGTGCTCACGCTTTCTGGGTATGCTTTTCGGTTGATAGGTTCTTTTTGGCACTTTAACTCCCTGTTGCTAACAGATAAATATCAGAGGGAACGGAAAAGCGATATGCGAGTTATTTCAGGAAATATTAGCTCTTTATACCAACGCCCCCACTCTTACGGATATGCTCGGCAACAAAAGGCAATAAAGCCAGATGCCGCGCCCTCTTTATGGCTGTAGCCAGGGCGCGCTGATGTTTGGCACAGGCTCCGCTTTTCCGGCGTGGCGCTATCTTTCCTCTATCCGATATGTAAGGCCGTAAGATTGCCGGGTCTTTGTAGTCGATATGCAATACCTTATCCCGGCAAAAGAAACATACCTTACGCTTGGGCACATACCTTGACCTGCCCGTCCTTCTTCTCGTATCTCTCGGTTGTGTCATCCTGCCCTCTATATTATCTCAAAATTTTATGCTTAGTTAAAACGGGAGGTCTTCCGGGTCAAGTTCGGCGACTACGCCATCATCCGCTTTTTCATCGGATAGTACGGCTGCTCCCCGCCTGTCCAAGAAAATCACCCTGTTGGCAATTACTTCAATCCGCGAATGAGGCTGTCCATCCTGCCCTTCCCAGTTCCTCGTGTGTATTCTCCCCTCGGCATAAACGAGTTTGCCCTTTCCCAGGAACTGATTGCATTGTTCGGCTAACCTGTTCCAGGCCACCACATTGAACCATTCCGTCTCCTGCCGGCGTTCCCCGTCAGGTGATGTGTAAACCCAGTTGGTTGCGACGGAAAAAGAAGTTACCGGCTTTCCATTAGGGGTGAAACGCATCTCTGGCTCATTCCCAACATTCCCAATAATCGTCACTTTATTCAGACTCGGCATTTCCTCTGCACCTCCCCAGTTCTGATTGGGAGTCTGATAACCCTAAAAATTAACTACCTACTTTTATTAAGAGATGTCGCAGAACTTCCTCGGATATCTTAAGGTTCGCTTCCAGTTCTTTACATCGTGCCGGGCTTATCTTGAACTTGGTCAAGAAGTAGCTACCCTCCAGGAAGTGCTTTAACGGATAGGCCAGCTTCTTTTTACCCCATGTCTCAACACCATCAACAACCCCGTCTCTTGCGGCAATAAACTGGTTTATACTTTCTACCTTACTCTCAAGGACATCGTCTGTCATTTCCGGGCTAAGTATATATACCAGTTCATAATCCTGCGATCTTGTATCTTCTACCTTGGTTTCCTGTTTCTTTCTTGCCACTACCAGATTCCTTCGCAAATAATATGATATTATACCATAAACAGCCAATAGAGACAATATTCTGAAGCAAAGTTGCGCGTATATTCACATCAGGCCGGATATCTCTTAAGCTGTCAAATGAGGGTCTACTCCCTTGACACGATATCATACCTTTGTTAGACTCTTAGTAAGCAGCGGGACGAAGCTATTATAGCTACAGCCCCAAAGCTATAGCGGCCCCGTAGTGTAGCGGTCTAACATGCCACCCTGTCACGGTGGAGATCGGGGGTTCAAATCCCCCCGGGGTCGCCAGCAATATCTTTAGCGTGACACTCAAACGATAGCCTGAAGAACGGCTCTAGTTCAATCTTTGGCTTTACGACCACGATCTTACCGCCGTTATCCAACCTGATTTCCTCAAACAGTACCCGGGCCAGCTTGTTCCTTTGCTCCTGATTGGCCTCCCGCCAGGCTTCGGCTACGTTGGACAGGAAGTCAGCCAGTCGTTTGAGATTGTCTTTTGAACTCGTAACTGGCGAAAGCTGCTGGAGTTGCAGTTCAGTTTCCCTGTACTCTTTTAGATATTCTTCTTGGCCTATATGGCCCCAACGGTACTGGTCCTTTAATCTAACAAGGCTGGCCTCTAACCCCCTGCATTTATCCTCGGTCTCGTCGTAAGCGGCTGTAACCTTGCGATGTGCCTCCAAGATTCGCTGCTGGTAGTCATCTGGGATGATAAAGGTCGTCAGATACCATTCTACCTGCCTTTCGTAGACATCAAGGAAAGTGCCGCTAAAATCACACCCAGAGTTCTTCGCCCTAGAGGCGCAATACACCCTCGCTCTTCCCTTCGGGCTGGTTTGCATCCGGATACTACCGCCACAACGAGCGCATCGGACAACGCAAGATAAGCTGTAGATCCTCGCACCACTATTTATTGTCTGCGGAGGCGAGGATACGCTGGATCGTGTCGCCTGCACAGTCTCAAATAGTTCCGGGGTAATGAAAGGTTGGTGCTTTGCCTTCATCCATTCTCCTTTTCCATCTTCGATATACCCGATGTAGAACTTGTTCTTCAACATATCTTTTACAGTGTCTTTAGAAAAAGGCCTTGAACCGTGGGTCCCGGTTGTCCTGTATGCCGATGCGTTGAGTGTAATGGACTCCAAATTTTTAGCTACGATTGGACTCCAGTGGGGTAGTCCAAATAGACTCAAAACGGGACTCCGACTTGAGTCATCTTAGTGAGTCAACCTTGACTGGCGAGACTATGAACCGGCCGTGTTGGCTATTGTTAGGCGGGGTTAAGCCGAGCAAAGCCTTTGTTTTATGGGGTTAGGAAGTGGGTTCAGACTTCTGAGTGAGAGTCCGTTTTAGATACATCTGAGGGTAGTCTGGCGGACTCTGGCGTAGCTGAATTTTGAGACTCTGGCGAGACTCTCGGGAAGCTAAAGTGCCAGACCCTGGCCAGACCCCCACCAGACCCCGACCCTCAGCCTATTATTTTTGCGCATCTCCTTCTTTATTTTCTATATGAAGAAACGAGGGTATTATTTTACGACAAACAGTTGCTGGTTTATATCTGCGGAAGCGACAAAGCCGTGGCTAGAGACGTTGACCGTTTTGTGACATTTCCCTATATTTCATAAAGAGACGGAGAAAGGTAACAAAGCGATGAAAAGTGTAATACCCTACACAAATAGATGAAAAGTATAATGCGAAGTGCACTATTTAGAAGTCGAGTCGATAGAATATTAGCTATAAGCTATTTTTTACCAGCAGTCTCTCTATACGCAGGCCGGCATCCGCTTGATATGGTCTTTCGAATGCCTCGGGGTATTTGCTTCTTAACTCTTCCAGGTTGGCTTTCTTAACTTCAACCAGGAAACTGCTAACAACCATTCCCGTGGCATTCTTTGAGGTTGTGTTGTGTGGAGTTATCGTATTAATCGCTCCGCCTCTATCAAGTTCTCCAGGGGCTATCGGGTCATATCTGGCTCCGTGGTCCATGTAGACGACACCGGGCATCATTCTCTGAGTTACGTAGGCACCACCGAGGACAGCCCCTCTTTCGTTATATACTTTAACCACGTCGCCACTTCTTATGCCCCTTGCTGCAGCGTCCGCCGGATTAATCCATAGAGGCTCATATTTGTAATCATCAAGGCCTTTTACCTTACAGGTCGGTATTTCCCTTGTCCAGGTAATATCATCGCACTGGGCATGTACTCTCCATCTTCCGTGATTGGACATGATAAGAAGAGAATACTTCTTGGCTCTTTCACTGGAGAGCCTTTCATCATGGCTCTCCCCCTTTTCAATCCAGTGCGGAACAGGTGGTCTTTCCTTGTCATCGGCGAAATGTTTGGCTAAATTCTGGGAATAAAACTCTATCTTGCCGGAGGGGGTCTTCAAAGGATTATTCTCAGGGTCCTCATAGAATTTTTTCAAACCCGGCGGATATTTCCTCCATTCAGGGTCGGTTGGGAGGATAAAATACCCTTTTTCTTTAAAATCTTCGTAGCTAATTAAATCCTGCATCCCGGAATGCTCAAAGGAAAGTCTTAGCCATTCTTCAGCAGACTTGCCTCCCGTATATTTCTCCAGCAACCCGAGTTTCTCGGCTATCATGCAGACTATTTCATAGTCGCTTTTTGATTCTCCCACGGGTTCGATGCATTTGCCCCCGTCCATAACGGTGGAAAATTGCCCGCTTTCATGGTCGGTCGTTATATCGTGTTCCTCGAATTTGGTATTGACCGGCAGGATGATATCGGCGAAAAGGCAATCATTTTCCAGCCACTGGTGCTGGGCAATAATGAATTCTATCTTCGGGCTTCTAAGCGCTTTTATAAAGGAATTGCTATCGTTCCAGCAGGTTATCCAGCAGGGTGAATCGGTCCATATCATATGTATTTCCGAGCAACCCTTGGCAGGATAGGTGTATTTCACGAATTGGTCCTCGACCGTTCCGGGAAAGGTTGAGTTGCCATACCAGCTTATGGGTGGATGGAGAATAGCCTCGTGGATGAGGTCCTTGGGAATAAACTGCTTCGGATCGACTGGTGCCGGCGTCAACAATTCTTCTAATTCGGGCCGCGTTGTCCTCCTTTCGAGAGCTGTAGCTCGTTCACCGACTTCGGTAATAGAATAAGATGGCCTTAAGAAATATGGATAATGCTTGGGCGCGGGCATGGGGCTTCCGTTAGGGTTCCACATACCGGAAAGGCCCCACTCGAGCATTTTAAGCTGGTGAGCCCCCGACTTGCCCAGTCCCTGCATCGCTAACAGTAAAACCTCCAGTCTGCCGGCTTCAGTGGCATAAGCGCTTCTCATGCCGGGACCGCCGTTGCCGTGCACTATTGACGTCCGTCCGGTTGCCCAGGCTCTTGCCAGCGCCTTGATAATCATGGCT
>CAYYVO010000056.1:0-9133 GCA_964475175.1 uncultured Dehalococcoidaceae bacterium
TCAATCCGTCATCGAACCTGGTCATACAGTAGGGACAGCAAACACAGACAGTCTCCGCTTTCTTTTCCAGGGCTTCTTCAACGCGGGCGACATTGATAAGAGTGCCCTCGTGCTCTTCCATCCACATCCTGCCGCCGCCGGCTCCGCAGCAAAATCCGTTGTCTTTATTTCGTTCCATCTCGGTCGGAGCCTTGCCTGTTGCCGAGGCTATAACCTGGCGCGGGGCATCGTAAACGAGGTTGTATCTACCAAGGTAGCAGGAATCGTGAAAGACAATGTTACCAAGCTCAGAGGAGGCATTCAGTTTAAGCCTGCCGTCTTTTATCAGACTGTTGATGAACTCCGTATGATGGACGACCTCGAAGTCGGCGCCATACTGTTTATAATCATTCTTCAACGTACTGAAGCAGTGGGGGCACTGGGTGATAATCTTTTTAACGCCTTTTTCCTGGAACATCTTGACATTATCTCGCGCCATCCGGTCGAAGATATACTCATTGCCAAGCCGCCGCAGGCTTTCCCCGCAGCACATTTCATCCCTGCCCAGGGTACCCCAGGAGATACCGCTATTATCGAGGATTTTAGCGATGGATAGTGTCGTATGCCGGTTACGGGCATCGAAGGCACCGGCGCAACCCACGTAAAACAGGTAATCGGTCTTACCGTCCTCGAAAGGCTGGACGGTGATATCCGCCGCCCACTTGGTGCGCTCCGCCGGGGCGATGCCCCAGGGATTGCTACGCTGCTCCATGTTCTCGAAAAGCGTCAATAGCTCCTCGGGGAATTTCGCCTTCATTTCCACCAGGTTACGGCGCATATCGACGATTCTAGGGACATGCTCAATGAACACCGGGCAGACTTCCATGCAGGCGCCGCAGGTGGTGCATTCCCAGAGGACTTCCTCGGCGACGCTGCCTTCACCGTCACCGCCGATTAATGGCAGGTCTTTCTCGCTGTTCTTGGGGCCGTTTCTCAGGAGGTTGACCTTGATATCATGAATGATGAGCCGGGGCTCCAGCGGCTTGCCGGTGAACGTGGCCGGGCAGACATCCGAGCAGCGCCCGCACTCGGTGCAGGAATAGGAATCGAATAGTCCCTTCCAGGTAAACTGCTTCACCTCGCCGACGCCGTAGGTGCTGCCTTTTTTAAACTCCTCGGGAGTCTGGGTCTTAATTTTATCCAGACTCTTAAAGAAACAGTTGGGGATTGATGTAAGGACATGCATATGCTTGCTGTAGGGCAGGTAATTCAGGAACGAAAGCAGCACCACGGCATGAATCCACCAGAAGACGTTGGCCCAGGTTTCCAAGGCGCCCGTTGATGCTCCCGACGGGATAATCGAAGCTCCGAAGTTGGATATGGGCATCCATGAAGCTGCCCTCTCCGTGCCAGCCGCGATTTCGCTGGCGTTCATGCCGAAAAAGGCAATCATCAGGAAGCCGACCATGCCGAGAATAATGAAAGCATCACGACTCCTGG
Organism: uncultured Dehalococcoidaceae bacterium; assembly: GCA_964475175.1. Classification (GTDB taxonomy): domain Bacteria; phylum Chloroflexota; class Dehalococcoidia; order Dehalococcoidales; family RBG-16-60-22; genus CAYYVO01. Next base: position 1,480 of record CAYYVO010000056.1, read on the forward strand.
CTTCTGTGTGGGGTGGGGGGAAAGTAAAGCGGCGGATAATTGCCATTATCACCGCTAGCAATGCCAGCACCGATACGATATCGAAAATGAAAGTCAGTGTAAAATAAGCGCCGTCCGGCAGGCGCGCGTAGCTGATAAAGTCAGGGGCGAGGCCGTTGAACAGGAACTCGGCGTTGGCAAGGAGCAGCACCATAAAGGCCCAGAAAAGGACGAAATGGTTGATGCCGAAAGGTTTGCTGACCACCCGTCTCTGGCCGAGGGCGTAATAAAGCATATTCCCCAGGCGTTTGAAAGGAGAATCGAACCTGTTGTCAGGTTTACCCTGCGTGACCAGACCGAAACGACGGTAGCAGCTCCAGGCGAAAAACAGGAGAGCGGCTATGAAAACAACGATAAATGCTATTACATTCCCTGTCAAATTATTATCCTTAAATTATAATGTACACTATTGTCATTCTGGCACAGGCCAGAATCTATTCCCCTTTTCCCCTCCCCTGGATTCCAGCTTTCGCTGGAATGACAGAGCGGCAGTGCCGGATTCCCGTCGCCACGGGAATTGCATGTATATTACTTAGCGACGCCCGCTTTCTTGGCCTTCAACCCACGGACATAACTGGTGATGGCCGGTATTACCTCAAAAAGGTCGCCGACAATCCCGAAGGTAGACACCTCGAAAATAGGTGCATGCCGGTCGCGGTTGATGGCAATAATGATATCCGAGTCCTGCATGCCAACCAGGTGCTGGATGGCGCCGCTGATGCCGCAGGCGATGTATATCTTGGGTCGGACGGTCTTACCCGTCTGACCGACCTGCCGTTCCAGGGGCATCCAGCCGGCTTCCACGGCGGCGCGGGAGCAGGCTACCACTCCGCCCAGTTCGTCGGCAAGTTCCTGCAGTATGCTGTAGTTCTCGGTATTGCACATGCCCCGCCCGCCGGAGACGATGATATCCGCCGCCGCCACATCAACTGAATCCAGCTTGGTATCTTCGATTATCTCCAGCACTTTGGCGGCGATGTCTTCTTCTTTTAAAGGTACGGTCTCGTGCACAATTTCGCCGGTACGCGACGCTACTTTCTCCGGAAGCGGCATAACGTGGGGTCTTACCGTGGACATCTGGGGTCGGGTATACTCGGTTAAAATGGTGGCCATGATATTCCCGCCGAAAGCGGGACGTGTCTGTAAGAGAAAGCCTTCGTCATCTATAGCCAGGCCGGTGCAGTCAGCTGTTAGACCGGTCTGAAGTTTCGTCGCGATTGCCCCGGCCAGGTCCCTTCCCAGGCCGGTAGCACCGATGAGGACGATCTCCGGTTTGTATTTTTCTACCAGGTGGCAGAAAGCCTTGTAATAAGATTCCGTGCGATAATAGTGAAATACAGGGTCGTCAATCAGATAGACCTTGCCGGCCCCGTAGGCGAATGCCTCCTTGCAGAGGTGCTCTACGTTTTCGCCGATACATACCGAGCAGAGTTCGACACCGCGTGTTTTGGCCAGTTCGGCGCCCACCCCCAGCAGTTCCCAGGACACTTCAGCCGGCTTGCCCTCGGTGTGCTCGATGAATACCCAGACGCCCTTGTATTCTTTAATCTTTTCCAGTCTGGGGTCTTTCTTCTCTACCTCTGCTTCGGCCTCGGGCTTGGCGGCAGCTTTCTGGGCGGCCAGCTCATCGAGTATCTTCTGCTCTTCCGGGGTATAGAAAATTTCAATCGCTTCGACGGGGCAGACCTTGATACAGCGGCGGCACCGGGTGCATGTCTCCAGGTCGATAATGGGCTCGCCCTTCTCGTTCATGGTAATGGCACTCTTGGGGCACTCACTCTCGCAGCGGGCGCCGCAAGCAATGCACTTACCGGGGATTAGCCGTGCCGTGCCGCGTGGTCTTTTAAGTTTTTTCGGCTCTTCCATTAATGAAAGCGCTGCCTTATCTAGTCCTGTCCTGTCTTACTATAAGGACAAGAGGTCTTTTTCCATCATGCTGTCAATTAGTAATTTAGCTATATCATCGGGCTTGGAGGTATCGTCGCCGAGTATCTGGCCCTTGGCGCGTTCCGGCGAGAATATCTTACGTACCTGGGTCGCTGAGCCTTTAAGGCCGATTTGCTGTTCGTCGATACCCATCGCCTCGTTGTCCCATAGAGTTATGGCGGCATCTTCAGCCATCAGCCGCATCGGGACGGTGGGATAGCGCGGGGTATTGATTTCCCGGAGGACGGCAATCATAGCGGGCAGGGGCGCGGTAACGATTTCGTGGCGACCTTCCAGTTTACGCCTGACTTTAACCTGTTTGGCTTTAAGGTCGACCTCTTCAATACGGTCGACTAGAGTAAGCTGAGAGCACCCCAGGCGGGTGGCAATGCCGGGGCCTACTTGAGCCGTGTCACCATCGATTGTCTGCCGGCCGCATATTACCATGGCCAGTTCTTCTTTCTCGGCTAGTTTGCGTATGGACTCGGTGATTGTCATGCTGGTGGCCAGCGTATCGGCACCACCGAAAACGCGGTCGCTGAGGAGTATGGCCTCATCGGCTCCGAGGGCCTGGGCTTTTCTCAGAGTGACTTCGGCGCTGGGCGGGCCCATGGAAACAACAGCTACGCGGAATCCATATTTGTCCTTTAGCCTGAGGCTTTCTTCGAGGGCGTGGGTATCATAGGGGTTCATGATGAAGGGGACACCCTCTCTAATGAGGGTACCAGTGACAGGGTCAACGCTAACCTGAGTTGTGTCTGGCACCTGTTTGATACAGGCAACAATTAGCATCAGTCTAAAGCGTCCGAGAATTCATGAAATTTCGTATCTATAATACCACAAAGTGATTCATTCGGCAAACATGCGGAAGACACTTGGTATAATCCCTTTTAATACCTAATATTTTGCCGTTGCTTTTAACGGTGTGATAAACTACAGGAATGAGGCCGGGAGATAACTTATGCAGATACTGGTAACCAACGACGACGGTATAACTTCCGAAGGACTGTGGACGCTGGTGCGGGAATTGAAGAAAACCGCCGGTGTTACCGTGGTCACTCCGGATAGCGAGCGTAGCGCTATCGGCACGGCCTTGAGCCTGTTCGAGTCATTACAGGTGGAGAAAGTTAAGCCCGCCGTCAGCGGAGTCACCGCTTTTACCGTGAACGGCACTCCGTCCGACTGCGTTGTCCTGGCGCTGGGGAAATTAATTAAGGACAGGATAGACCTGGTTGTGTCCGGGATTAATCTCGGCTCCAACTTGGGTGAAGACGTGTATATATCCGGGACGGTGGGAGCCGCCCTGCAGGGATATTTTCGGGGCGGCTCGGCCATGGCGGTATCGGCGCCGCGCACCAGCGAGGAGGCACTGGAAACCGCCGCCCAAGCTACAGCCTTTCTGGCGAGGCGTATAGAAGCAGCATCTTTAACGTCAAGGGTTTTCCTCAATATAAACGTACCGGCCCTGCCGCCCGCTGAAGTTGCCGGAGCCAGAATCACTCGACTGGCCCGGACGAGTCATATCAACACGGTCGCCGAAGACGATTATTCCCGGCAGGACCATTACCGCCTGGTACGGCAGCAGATAGGAGAAGCAGCGGAAAAAGGCACGGACATGTACGCTATTAAACACGGGATTATCTCCATCACGCCGTTGTTTACCAGTCTTTTTGAAAGGCCGCCGCAGCATTTCTTAAGGAGCCTCCATAACGGACTCGTTGAAGAGATGAATAAGAAGTAAAGATGTTCAGGCTGAAATTATGCAGCACCATATCGGAACAGACATTATAGAGATAGATAGAATCCGGCAGACCATAGAGCGCTGGGGAGACCGCTTTCTTAATCGGGTATACACGCAAGAGGAACTCAGCGTGTACGGTCACCGGCCCCATTCGCTGGCGGCAAGCTTTGCCAGCAAGGAGGCGGTGATGAAGGTGCTGGGGACGGGAAACCGGGGCGTGGCCTGGCTTGAGATTGAGACGCTTTTTCATCCCAGCGGCAAGCCAATAATAAAGCTCAACGGCCGGGCCAAGAAAGAGGCGGACAAACTGGGAATTAAGGAAATCGATGTCAGCATGTCGCATTCGAGGAAATATGCCACCGCCACCGCCATAGGGTCGACCTAACCCTCCCAGACCACCTCCCCGCCGATAATTGTCATTTCCACTTTAATGTCTTTTATTTGCTCCGGGGTCACCCGGGTGGGGTCGTCGTTGAGAACTACAATGTCCGCGAGCTTTCCCGGGGTGATGGAGCCCTTAATTTCTTCCTCGAAAGAGGCGTAGGCGGCATTGACGGTATACATCGCCAGGGCGGCGGCGGGTGAGATGGCTTCCTCAGGCAGCAGCATTTGACCGGACTCCGCCTTACGCGTGACCGCCGCATAGATACCGACCAGCGGATTATAAGGCACCACCGGTGCGTCCGAGCTGCCGGCCACGACAACGCCGCTTTCCATGGGCGACTTTATACGGTACAGCCAGGGTAGCTGGCTGGATGCGACCGTCGCCAGGTAGCGCTCTCCGCTGTAGTAGATAAATGGGGGTTGGGTGACGATAACCGCCCCCAGTTTTGTCAGTCGCTCTAAAAGATATGGAGGACACTCGCTGCAGTGCTCGATGCGGTGACGGCTTTGGGATGCCGGAAGTTGACTATCGATATACTCCAGCGTATCTATAGCCGCCGCAACGACATTTTCCTCTTCGGCGTGAAAGGCCAGCTGAAAGCCTGCCCGGTGGCAGTCCAGTGCCAGCCGTTTCAGGTCTATGGGAGGGGGATATATTTCCCCGGCGGTTTCGGTTAAAATCGCTTTGACGGCCCCCAGCCGCAGCTGATTATCCCCCGAACCGGTCTTCAAATCCGCCTCCTGAAAATCCCGGTATGTTTCGGCACCGGCCATCATCGTAACCCGGCTGCGCAGCTTCCCCGAATCCTTAAAGCGTCTTACAGTCTGCCACCTGCTGATGTCGTTTTTATAGGTCGCCTCCTGTATTGACGTTATTCCGTATTCAAGGAACTGCCGGTTCACCAGTCTCAGGCCTTCTTCCAGTTCTTCATCAGAAAACGGTGGCGCCACTTCTCCCCTTACGTATCCCAGCATTTCGTAGAGAATGCCGTTGGGTTCTCCGGTGGAAAGGTCGCGTTCGATGCGGGCACCGGGCGGCTCCGGCGTTTCCATGCCGATACCTGCTATTGACAGCGCCAGGCTGTTAAGCACGCAGGCGTGCAGGGAGCGATGGCTCATTACCACCGGGTGGTCGGGCGCTGCCTCGTCGATATCCCAGCGGGTGGGGAAACGTTTTTCCTCTAGATGGAACTCATTAAACTCCGTGCCGCTAAGCCACGTACCCGGCGGGGTATTCTCAGCCTTTTGGCGGATAGCCGCCTTGATATCGTCAATAGAGCGTACCGCCGCCGGACTGAGGTCTATGCTGAGAACCTTTTTGACTAAGGAAAAGAGGTGGAGGTGGGCATCATTGAAGCCGGGAACTATCGTCTTGCCCTGGCAGTCGATTATTCTGGTATTTACTCCGGAAAGCGATTCTGCTTCATTGCTTCCGGCAACTGCCGTTATCTTATCGCCGGTAACAGCCACCGTCCGGGCGGAAGGCTTTACGGGGTCCATGGTTATTACATTTGCGTTTTTCAGGATAATGTCGGCGGCGGGCATTTATCACCTTTAATTATCAACTATTTTCAGTAAAATTCTACCACATATTTTCAGGTAACTAATATTTTAGACTTTCATCACTGAACAACCGCCGTTTTTGACATTATTAAGAGCATGAGTGTACACTTTTTATCAGGTATAATCTAACTGATTAAGCTCAATCTGATAGCTATTTCACATTTATATATTTCTGGAGGTTATACATGGCACACGGATATATGGGGAAGATTCTCTGGGTGGACCTTTCCAAAAAAGAAATTAAGGACGAGGTGCTGGATGAAAAAATCGCCCGCGATTATCTGGGGGGATACGGCCTGGGGGCCAGGATACTGTTCAGCCGGCAGAAACCCGGGGTCGACCCCCTGGGGCCGGAGAGCATTTTCGGTATTATGACGGGGCCCCTCACCGGCACGGACGGACTCGGTGGTTCACGCTATATCGTGGTGGGGAAGTCTCCCCTGACCGGCGGCTGGGGAGATGCCAACTCCGGAGGCAGTGTCGGCCCCGCCCTTAAGTTTTCCGGATATGACGCGGTTTTCTTTACCGGCATATCGGATAAACCGGTCTATTTGCTAATCGATAACGGTAAAGCCGAAATTAGGGATGCTGACTCCGTCTGGGGTAAGGACTCTTTCGAGACAGAAGATATACTCAGGCAGGAGCACGGTAAAGACCTCGAGGTTGCCTGTATCGGCCAGGCCGGGGAAAAGGTCGCCCTTATCGCCGCGGTGATGAACAATAAGGGAAGGGCGGCGGGACGTTCCGGCCTCGGCGCCGTAATGGGCTCGAAAAAGCTCAAGGCAATCGCGGTCAAGGGAAATATCAAAGTGCCTGTGGCCGAACCCGAGAAGCTCAAGGAGATGAGGAAGGAACTGGTGGGCTCGCTGACAGGCCACGTCGATATGCTCAGGGATGTCGGCACACCGGTCATTTTTAATATGTGCGCCGAGTTCGATGACGCGCCGACCAAGAACTGGGCCGGTGTGGCGGTCATCGACTTTCCTAACTATAAAGATATCGGGGCCGATCCCATTCTGGAGCGGCAGACGAAGAAATACGCCTGCTGGCGGTGCCCCATCGGCTGCGGCGGGCATATGAAGGCCGGTACCGGCGAATACGAATACGAAGAGGGCGCCCACAAGCCCGAATACGAAACGATAGCCATGTTCGGCTCCAACTGCCTCAACGGCAATGTGGAAGCTATTATCAAGGTGAACGATATCTGTAATCGCTATGGCCTCGATACTATCTCGGCCGGCGCCTGCATTGCGTTCACGATGGAGTGCTACGAAAAGGGACTGATTACCAGTAAAGATACCGGCGGACTGGAGATGAACTGGGGCAATCACAAGGCGGTCGTGGCGATGACGGAGAAGCTGGCCAAACGCGAGGGGTTCGGCGATGTTATCGCTGACGGTGTAAAAAAAGCCGCGGAGAAAATAGGTAAGGGCTCCGAAAAATACGCCATGCATATCGGCGGGCAGGAGTTCGCGGCACATGATTCGCGGGGCGGACCGTCATTTGCCATCGCCTATGGTGCCGATGCCACGCCGGGACGCCACACCCAGGGTCCCACCCACTTCGCTCCGGAAGGATTGATACCGGAGATAGACCGTACTTCCTACAAGAACCGCGGTTTGCCGCACAAGCTGGGGAGCGCCCTCGGGCATGTCTATAACTCTTTCGGGGCGTGTAACTTCATAGTTTTAGCACTGCCCAACTTCGATGCTCTCTTGAATATGATGAGGACAATTACCGGCTGGGACCTCACCGTCGAGGAGTTGCTCAAAACCGGGGAAAGGATAAGCAATATAAGGGTAGCCTTCAACATTCGCGAAGGACTGACCATGCCGTTTACTTATCCAGACAGGATGATGGGAGTCCCGCCGAAAAAGGTCGGGCCGCGCGCTGGTATAACGCTAAAAAAGGAAGAACTCTTCAACGAGTTATACGAAGCGGCAGACTGGGATATCAACTCGGGTAAACCGAGTAAGAAAAAGCTGCTGGAACTCGTTCTGA
>CAYYVO010000057.1:0-9069 GCA_964475175.1 uncultured Dehalococcoidaceae bacterium
GCAGCAGCCGGGAAGACCTTATCCTGCGCACCCAAGAGAAATGGGGCTGGGACCATGCCGCCCTCGCCGGCACCATCGCTACCTACCAGATAAAGGGGGCGGTGCGTGACCTGGGCAAGGCGCTGGGGCTGCCGGAGGCGGAAATCGACCAGCTCGCCAGGCAGTCCGACTGGGGCAGCGCCCGCAAGCTCAAAGCCAAGATGGAGCGGATGCCCAACTTCAAGGAAAAAGTGGACGACCCCGTCTGGCGCGACCTGATTCGACTTGCCGCGGAGCTGGACGGCTTTCCCAAGTACATGGGGCAGCACCCCGGCGGCATGATTCTCTCGTCCAGTCCGCTGATAGACATCGTGCCGGTGCAGCGGGGGGCCATCGAGGGTCGGTACGTCTGCCAGTGGGACAAGGACAGCATCGACGACGCCGGCTTCGTGAAAATCGACTTCCTGGCCCTGGGCGCCCTCTCCCAGATGCAGGAGGCCGTCGAGCTTATCAAAGAACGCACCGGAAAGCGCATCGACCTCTCCCGCATCGACTTCGAGGATGCCGCCGTCTACGATATGCTCTGCAAAGGGGATACTATCGGCATCTTCCAGGTGGAGTCAGCCGCCCAGATGCAGACGATAACCCGCCTCCATCCCCGCAACCTGCTGGACATGGCCCACGAGGTGGGAGCGGTACGGCCCGGCGTGGGCGTCAACCACGGTGTACAGGAGTACCTGGCGCGGCGCAGCCAGAGAAAGCCGGTAACGTACGACCATCCCCTGGAGCAAAGGGCTTTAGAGCGCACCCTGGGCATCGTCCTGTTCCAGGATCAGGTGAACCAGCTGGCTATCGACATGGCCGGGTTCGCCCCCAGCGAGGCCGACCGCCTTCGCAGGGCCTTCGGGCGGAAGCACAACACGGAGCTCATCGAGCAGTACCGCCAGCGCTTTCTGGCCGGAGCCAGGGAGAGAGGCGCCGACGAAGAGTCGGCGGAAAAGGTCTTTAAAAAGTTCAATGGCCAGTACATGTTCCCGGAGTCCCACGCCTTCGCCTTCGGGGTAACGGCCTACCAGGCCGCCTGGGTGAAATACCACTACCCGCTGGAGTTCTTCGTGGCCATCTTCAACCAGCAGCCCATGGGATTTTACAACCTGGAAACGCTGAAGGAGGATGCCAAGCGCCACGGGGTACGGGTGCTGAATCCGGATATCAATAAGAGTAAGGCAAAAAGCCTTATCGAGGACGGCGCCCTGCGCCTCGGCTTCCTGCACGTTACAGGGCTGGGGGAAGCCTCCGCCGAAGCTATAGAAAAGGGGAGGGAAAAAGGCGGGGCTTTCAAGAGCATCGGCGACTTCCTGGAGCGCACCGGCGTGCTGGAGGAGGTTGCCCTCAACCTTACCGGGGCAGGTGCCTTCGACAGCCTGGAGCCGAACCGGCGCGCGGTAAAATGGGAAATCGGCCTCCGCTACCGTCCCATCAACTCACAGCTGCCCCTGCCGCTGCCCGTGGAGCAGGATGTCATCGAGCTGAAAGCCCCCGGCGACTGGGAGCGGATGAAGGAGGAATACAGCGTCCTCAGTCTGTTTCCCGCCGGGCATATCATGTCCCGCCTGCGCCATCGTTTCAACGGCGGGTTCCGTACCAGCAAAGACATCGAGAAGCTGGGCGACGGCGCCCCGGTAACGGCAGCGGGTCTGGTCATCCGACGGCAGCGGCCCCACGGCAAGGTGGTGTTCGTCACCCTGGAAGACGAGTTCGGGCACATTCCGTGCATGGTCTTTGGGAAAGTGTACGAGCAGTACGAGCACGCCTTCCGCTCACCGTTCCTTATCGTCAAGGGCAGGCTCACCCGCCGCGAGGGCACCTGCAACGTGGTGATAAATCAGATAGAGCCTTTCAGCGCGCTGGACAAGGTGCCGCAGTCCAAGGACTGGCGATAGAAAAACGGCGGGTGGGACTACCGTTAAAAATGGTGGAGCCGGGATTACTATAGGAATACTTTTTTCTACCATGTTTACCCCATATTCTCGCGGATAATTCACACCTTCCGGCAGTCCAGGCATCTATTGACAAATAGTGGTATAATATAACAATTCAATAAAATATCGTAATACGATATACTTTAAGGCACCGGGGTATAATCTGGACAAAATAAAGATTGAAATCTGAAACCGATAAATCCGGCATGCAGCCGTAAGCGCCAAAAAAAATAAAGGAAGGAGTAATAAAAATGGCTGACTCACCGTATGAAAAGTATATTTTAAGGGACCCTGTCAAAGACGGACCGTTGGGAACATACATGCATCTGGGTGAAGAGTATTTCCCGGAGCTCAAATTCGGCATGTATTGGTGTTACTATGACAAACCTACCGTCGCCCATGATGAAGCTATGGTACATGACTTTGACCAGTTCCTCTGGTTCATCGGCGGTGACCCGACTAACGTAAGAGATTTCGGCGCAGAGGTTGAGCTTTCACTGGGAGAAGAACAGAGAAAACACGTCATCGATTCCACCTCGATAGTCTACATCCCGAAAGGATTGGTCCATTGCCCGCTGCATTATAAGAACGTGAAAAAACCGTTCGTCGTGCTGGATATGTCAATGACCCCCAAATACGAAATCAAGAGGCCGGATTCCAAAAAATAAAATAAAGGAGGAAAGATGAAAAAAATACTAATTACACTGGGAATCCTAACACTATTATTAGCCTTGGTCGTTGGTGGTTGTAGTGAACCTGAAGCCACCCCCGAACCGTCACCGGAACCAGCCCCGGCTCCGGAACCGGCGGGTCCTAAAACAGGAGGCACGCTCAGAATAATCGAGCCTCAAAGTCCTCCCGGGCAAATCGGCTGGCCCGCGGAATGGACGGGTGATACTTCCATCGCCGCGTCTCTTTGTGTCGAAAGTCTGCTGCGGTCATGGCCGGACGGAACCCTTGTCGGGGTGCTGGCGGAATCCTGGGAGACCGCACCGGAAGAGCCTTCCATCACCTTCCACTTGAGGCAGGGAGTGAAGTACCACGATGGCAGTGATTTTAACGCAGAAGCAGTCAGGTTTAATCTTCAGGCGTTGATCGATGCCAAAGCCATGGGAACAATGGACTGGAAGCAGATTGATGTTTTGGATGAGTATACCATTAAGGTTACCCTGGCAAGATGGACTAATACTGCGATACATGGTTTTGCAGAGAGTTTCTGCATGATTTCCCCTACCGCCTACGAGACCGAGGGACTTGAATGGGTGAAATGGAATCCGGTAGGAACGGGCCCGTTCAAATTTGTCAGCTACGAGAAAGACGTCAGTTTTAAGGTAACCAGGAACGAGGACTATTGGAATGAAGGGAAACCTTATCTCGATGCCGTCACTATTCTTTATATCGCCGATCCGTCCACACAAATGGCGGCGCTCCAATCAGGAGAGGCGGATGTCCTGCGGGTAGAACTCGGACCGCTGGCAATAGAGGTGCAGAAGCTTGGTTATAACCTTGCCACTCAACATCAGGCTACCTTCTCGATATATACCGATAGCGCCAATCCTGATTCTCCATTCGCAGATATCAAGGTGAGAGAGGCCATGGAGTACGCCATAGACAGGGAAGCGATTGCCGCTTTAGCCCCGGGCCTCTGGCAAGCGCCATATCAGTGTGTGCCGCGTGACTTCACCGGGTACGACCCCAACTTCCCCATCGTGCGTGCCTATGATGTAGACAAAGCGAAGGCGCTGCTGGCAGAGGCAGGCTACCCGGACGGATTCAAGACCAAGGGTATCGTAAATGCCGGGCTTGTAGAAAAGAACGCGGCTGTCGCTGTCCAGGCTAACCTGAAGGAAGTCGGCATAGAAGTCGACCTCGATTTCCCGGATCCTTCGAAATTTACTTCATATATGGTAATGGGTACCTGGGAGGACGGTTTCTTAATCACCGGCATGGGCTGCTGGGCCAATACCAACAGGATGTTCAACCTGGTTTCCATGAACGTGCCTCTCTTCCTGAGTACGGCGAGATCCGAAGAATTCAATCAGGCTTTTAACGAGTCGCTAATGTCTCCGGAGCCGGAACTCGCGCTTCTCAAGAAAGTCAATGAGCAGATTACCAAAGATGCCATGCTTACCCCCATCTATGAAGGAGGCATGTGCTACGGCATGACGGACGAAGTTAAAGACTTCCAGCCACTGGGATATCCGGTCTACATCGCCTGGGAACTCATCTGGATGGACAGCTAGTCTTTAATATACATAGTTATAAATGAGGGTGGGCTGAGGATTTCCCTCAGCCCACTTTTTTATGAAGCGTAAGGCACTATAATGAAACAATACGGCGCCTCCGGCTTTTACCGTGGTTTGATTATCTGTAGACCCCGTATTCCTTGGTGAATTCAATCATCGTTTTCAGGTTTTCCGGCTTTACTTCATCAACCGAGCTGCGCGGCGATAGTATATAACCCCCGTCCTTCCCCACTACGTCGATAAGCTTCTTGCAGTATGCCTTGACGTCTTCAACCGTTCCCATCTGCAGTAATGTAACCGGCACGTTGCCCTGAATGCAGGTGTGGCCTTTGAGGACTTCTTTAGCTCTAAAAATATCAGTAGTATCGAAGTGGGCCAGTACCTTCCCTTTAGGCAGCTCCAGGAAATGCTCCAGGCGGGTTACGAAGTTTCCTTCCCAGAACGGACAGAGAATGGCCCCCCTCTCGATAAGCGTCATCATCAGTTTTTTTAAGGTCGGCCAGTAGAAGGTCTCGAAATGCTCCAAAGACATAAAGTCGTCGGAGCCACGGGTCAGCGGCAGGCCGATACGGATATTCCCGTACTTGTTCGGCGGAGGCATGGGTTTATCCAGGGTTATTTCCAGCAGCTTTTCGCAGGCCTCGAGGAGCTTATCGGGCTGGCGGAACATATCGGCCATAGTGCCGTTCATCCCCCGGAAAGAATGCGATATTATATCAAACGGAGCGAGGGCGACACCGTGGACGAACGGCGAAAAGCCAATATCCTCAACGTACTGGTGGAATTCGGCCATTTTCGAGCGCCATTTCAGGATTTCCCGTCCTGTCTTCTGCAGCGCTTCGATAGCAGCGGCGACCTCCGGTTTAACCAGGGCCACGGCCAGTGCATCTACACTCATGAACATGCCACCCAGCCCCGAGATTTTCGGTAATGCTTCCAGTCCGGCCAGCGACTCATACACCCGCGGGAAATATGTTCTCAACGTGTAGTCCGAAGGGTCGGAAATCAAAGCCGCGTATTCATCGGTTTTCATAAACTCCAGTTCGATTGACTGGTGTAGATGGTACTCGGACACACCGTGTCCCGGCAGTTTTACCGTTCGCGGGCGTAAATACTCGTAAGCTGTTCCTGGGAAAAAAGGCTGGGGCCCGCCAAAATCCGGCTCGAAGTCCTTCAACGTTTTCTTGCAGGCTTCAAACCAGCTATCGAAGTCGTACCAGGCGGCCTCGCAGGTTGTACCGGCATATTTCGCGGGCAGATATCCCACATTAGCGATAACGGGAACCCTGTCCGGTATCCTCAACTCGATGGCATCCATCGCCCTTTCTTCTCTTTCCCAGCGCAGTTCCTCGGTGGTTTTATTCATATGTTTATCCTTTCCGCCTGCAACGGATATTTATTGCTATAAAATAGATAACTCAAGGCCCGCGTAACTTTGGTACGGGATACCGGTTATAATAATCCCCTCAGCCTCGGGTCCAGGGCATCTCTCAGGCCGTCGCCGACCATGTTGAAAGCAAAAACGACCAGCATGATTGCCAGACCCGGCGCGAATGAGAGTATCGGCAGAGTGGTCAAATACTGGCGCCCGTCGTTTACCATGCTGCCCCAGGCCGCCGTGGGTTCCTCGATGCCGATTCCCAGGAAGCTGAGGCCTGATTCCGCTAAAATGGTGGAACCCAGCATCATCGTAATCAGGACGATGAGGGGAGGGAAACAATTCATTACAATGTGGCGTAACATTATGCGCGCGTTGCTGGCGCCCATGGATATCTCGGCGAGAACGTAATCGGACTGTTTTACAATCAGTACCTGCCCGCACATCAAGCGGGCATATACCGGCATTAAACTGATACTGAGAGCGATTATCACGTTTTTCACACCTCCGCCCAGCAAAGCTGCAATAACCAGTGCCAGCAGTATCATCGGGAAAGACATTAATGCGTCTATAAACCTCATTATTAAGATGTATATCCAGCCTCCGTAATAGCCGGCTAACGTACCCAGCGTCATGCCGACTACACAGGCCGCCGCAACTACAATCAGTCCGATTTGGAGAGAAGTTCTGGTGCCGTAAATGATGCGGCTTAACGTATCCCTGCCCACCGCATCGGTGCCGAGAAGATGTTCGCTGGTCGACTGGGATAAGGCGTTGGGAATATCCACGGCGTAAGGGTCGTACGGTGCAATAAGGGGGGCAAAAATTGCCACCACGATAAACAGGAGTATGATTACCGCGCCAAATACTACCACTCCGCGACTGAAGAAAACGCGGTAAAAGCGCTTCCACTCGTTGACTCGCGGAGGCACTTCAATCATTTCCGTATATTCTTCTATGTCTTCGGTCATTATTTTAACCTTATTCGTATCGTACCCTGGGGTCTATCCAGCCGTAGATAAGCTCTACGAGTAAGTTCGAGAGAAGGACTGCCACAGATACCAGCAATACAACACCCTGGACATAGGGATAATCTTGATTTATTACAGCGCTGGTAGCAAGCCGGCCTATGCCGGGGATATTGAATACAGTTTCAACCAATACCGAGCCTCCCAATATCATCGGAATGCCCATGCCTGAAAGCGTAATCACGGGCATTAGGCCGTTCTTTAAAGCATGCCGGATTATGACGATACTCTCCTCCAGACCCTTCGACCAGGCGGTGCGTATATACTCCTGCTGCATAACCTCCAGCATGCTGGAGCGGGTCTGCCGTACCGTGGAAGCGATTGGAAAGAAGGCCAGGCAAATGACCGGCATGATAGTCTGCTTTATACTCATCCATAAGTCATCGAAGGGGGAGGTGTATCCCATCACCGGGAGCCACCCCAGATATATCCCGAAGAAATATATCAGCAGGATACCGAGCCAGAAAACGGGCATGGTTATCCCTATATTGGACAAGATGGTAATGGTGATATCTATCCCCCTGCCCCGCCGGACGGCGCTGATTACTCCCACGGGAATACCGATTATGATGCCGATTATAAAGGCGAGGACGCCGAGGTGGGCAGTGATGGGTATGCGCCGGATAATCTCCTCGGATACAGACGTATCCTGTAAAATGGATTTCCCCAGATCGCCGCGGATAACTCCTTTCATCCAGTCGAAATACTGAACAAGTATAGACCTATCCAGTCCGTGTTTATGCCTCAGTTCTTCTATCATTTCCATGGTAAGCTCCTGCTGCTCGGTCTGGGTTACAATCATCAAAATGGGGTCACCCGGCAGCAGGCGCATTACAAAGAAGACGATGATGGTCACTATTATCAGGACCACTAATGACTGGAGCAATCTGCGGATAATCAGCGTTATCATAATTGTGTAGCGAGTCTGGCATTCAAACCCGGATATATTTTGCTCATGCCATAGGGACAATTATTCTTTAAAAGGTTAATGTCGTAATACGACATATATAATGAATATAATATTTTGCCGTATTTGTCAATATATTACTTAAGTTGTGAGGGGTCGCATGGGCGATTCCGGTGAATAGGGGTTCAGACTTTGTAGACTATCTGCTCTTGAGGTTCTGGATAATCTCCCCTAAGGTGGGTCTTTTACCATACATTAGAATAAACAGCCTGAAGATTTTAATTGATGCCCACAGCGCCCCGACGACGGAGAGTGCCAGTACCGCAATGCTGACGGCCACTTCCCAGGCAGGAACACCGCTCACACCCAACCTTAGCATCACTTCGACGGGAGCCGTAATAGGGAAAATGGAGAGAACTACCCAGATCGGACTGTTCGGGAATATGAATAATAATGAGGCGAACCAGATGGGTATAAACACGGGCATTGTAAGAATCGTGATTAGTTGCTGGCCTTCGCGGGTATTGGTGCTGATGGCGCCGATACCGGCTGCAACCACGACGAATAACAGATAACCCAGAATGAAATAAACTAATCCCAGGATGATGAAGTTGGCCGGTATTTGTATTGTGCTGAAAAAGCCGCCAAAAGTAGATGAAGCCAGGTTCATCAGGAGCGGCAATGAGGCCAGCCAGAGGGCTACCTGAATCAGGCCGGCGATACCCTGTCCCAGAACCTTCCCCGTAAGTAACTGCCGTGCGGAAACGGAGGAAAGCAATACTTCGATGAGACGGTTCTCTTTCTCATCTACCAGCCCTGAAAGCATATAATTAGCAGAGAAAATTACGGAGAACGCCAGGAGAAAGCTAAAAATTCCGGGAACGATAATATTGCCGTATCCACCCTGCTCCGTGGCCACTGACCCGGTTTCGGTAAGCCTGGTGGTAACCAGATTCAAGGGTGATTCTATCACATTTATAGTATCCTGAGTTACTTTACCTGTTAGTATATTACTCGTGAGGAATCTTTTTATGGCAGATGCGGTAGCTGGCGGTGCCTCTGGCTGTTTTTCCAGCGTGTAACGGTTAATCACCCCGGTCGAGGTATAATCCTGCGGGATGACAAAATATTCTGTAATTTCTTCCTTTACCAGCGCATCAGTAGCATCAACCGGTGTATCAAAACGCACCAGCATTATGCGCCCCTGGTTGGTATACTGTTTGAATTCTTCCGCCTTATCTACATATCCAATTTTTACCTCTTCGATTACTGCTGGCTTCGCAATTTCGGCTACAAGTTGGAAGATTCCTATAGCCAGGAGGGCCAGGACGGGTACGATAAGGGTCATTATGATAAAACCTACCCGCGTTATCGTATGCAGGAATTCGTGCTTGAATATCAGCAGCGTCTTCCTATCTATTTTTTCGCCACCTCCTTCAGGAATATCTCGTTAAGCGAGGGAGTGGCCATCTCAAAACGATTGATGACTATACCGCGGCTTACCAGCTGCTCCAGGATTTGTTGAGGGGTTGTCTTCTCATCCAGCAAC
>CAYYVO010000058.1:0-5971 GCA_964475175.1 uncultured Dehalococcoidaceae bacterium
CCTGAATGGGGTTCAGGTGGTCGCCGGTTCAAATCCGGCCGCCCCGACCATAAATAAGAGAACAGTCAAAGATTATTATAATCTCATTTTTTACTTCGCATGCCGGACTCAGGCCAACGACAGAGATGGCCTGTATTCTATAATTAAGAGAGATATCCAGAAATTCCTTCATTACGCGGATCCCACTCCCGCAATTTTCAGCACTGGCAATGGTATGAAATCTAAATATGGGGGTTTATCAAAATGCGCGAGACGTTAAAAATTGCCGGCATACAGATGGAACCGGTCATACTGGATAAGGATAGAAATCTTACACGGTGCCTCGAACTGATAGAGACCGTAGCGCAAAAGGGGGCTCAACTGGTCGTCTTTCCCGAGCCTGCGTTGAGCGGCTACGTTTTTTCCAGCCTGGAAGAGGCTATTCCCTTTACCGAGACAGTTCCGGGGCCGAGTACGGAGAAAATTAAGGATTCCTGCTGCAAGCTGAACCTGCATGTCGTCGTCGGTCTGTTAGAGAAGGACAAAGGCAAGTATTATAATACCTCAGCATTAATAGGTCCCTCCGGATTGATTGGTAAATACCGCAAGCTTCATCTGCCCTACATAGGCATTGATCGATTCCTCAACCACGGTGACATTCCTCTTGAAGTCTACCAAACTGATATAGGCAGAATCGGTCTGGGCATATGCTATGACCTGGATTTTCCCGAGCACGCTCGTGTTTTAACACTGCTGGGAGCTGAAGTTATTGTCACAATAACAAACTGGCCCGAAGGTATCGAATTTGTTCCTGAACATGTTGTTCTAACCAGAGCTCGTGAGAACCGGGTCCATCATATCGCCATCAATCGCGTTGGCGAGGAGCGTGGCGTAAGGTTCTTTGGAAGAAGCAAGATTTTCGATTGTACGGGCGCCTTGTTAGCCGACGGCAAACCCTACGATGAAGATATCCTTCACGCCGATATTGTTCCGGCATTGGCCCAAGAAAAACACCGGGTGATAATACCGGGTGAGTTAGAGGTTGATATTATAAGAGACCGCCGGCCGGAATTCTACCGCAAACTGGTGGAGCATTTGGCAGATACATCGCGTATTCGCACTTGATAAAGTAGAGAGGCCGGGAACCTGTGACAAGTCTCGACTCATCTAACGGTATGGGAATAAATCACGGAAAACAAGTACTATGAAGCCTGGTTTTCTTTCATAAGCTCAAGGACATGTTTCCTGAATCTTCTTAAAATGGTTTGAAATGCCTCCGCTTCTTCTTGATTGAGGCACTGCATGGCTTGTGAACCAATCTTATGCCGTAGAGACATGGTTCGCTCCACCAGATCCAGACCTTTTTCGGTAATGGTTACCCTTCTTAGCCTGCGATCAAGTTTAGTTCCGGCGCTCTTGGTTAGCCCCAGCGACTCAAGGCTGTCAACGGCCCTGGTAGTAGCATGTTTGGAGCGCGTTATGCGACGGCTCAATTCGGTCGGTGTCAGGGTACCGCCGCGTACTATCAAAATATGCAGAATGCTCATTTGCGTCCGGTTAAGACCGAATTTTCTCAACTCGTTGTCCAGATATTTGTTAACTATCTCAAATGTGTATATAAATGAGAGGAAGTTATCAAATCTTAAATCGTTGGCCTGAACCCTGAGACGCTTTGCCAGAGAGTCCAGCCTTTCCGAATGACCTCTCATAATATCTCCCCTTCAATAATTTAGCTATATATATATATTTTATCAGATATAAAATTGTTTTTAAAGATATAACAGATGTTAAGGTAAAATTTGTGAAAGTAACACTTGACACTACTTTATAATATATGATATAAAAGTGTTTATCAAGTAATTCGAGTTTCCAAGTCTTTAATCAGCTGGAGGAGCAAGAATGTCTTTCATGATTGGCGTTGATACGGGGGGCACTTTCACAGACGGTTTTTTTACCCGTAATGGAGACCTGAGGACGGTTAAGGTTTTAACAACACCCCACGATCTGACAGTCTGCCTGGCAGACTGCATAAGAGAAGGCGCCCGGCAGTTCGGGGTTTCGGTACAGGAAATGCTGGCAGACACCGATATTGTAAGGTACTCAACCACGGTAAGTGTCAATACGATAATTCAAAAAACCGGAGCGAAAATCGGGCTACTTGTGAGCCAGGGATTCAAAGACTCGCTGTATTCCCTTGATACCGGAGCAGCGGAGCCGATATTTTCTTTCATAGACAAAGGCATGATTGATGAGGTAATTGAGGAAATTGATAACAATGGCAAAATAAAAAAACCCGTAGACACCGAGGACCTTATCATCAAAATGCAGAATTTAATAGATGTAGGCGCCCGTGCCATCGTCGTAAGTCTGAACAATTCACATATGAACCCGGCACATGAGCAACAGGTGAGGGCGATAATAAAAGAACAGTCTCCCAGCTATTTCCTGGGGAGCATCAGAGTCCTGCTGGCATCTGACATATCAGACCAGCCAGATGCATTTTCCCGTACTAACGCGGCCGCGATAAACGGATACATTCACGATGCCATGGTACGCTATCTTTACCGTGCGGAGGATGACCTGAAAACGAATCTTTATAACCGTCCCTTGATGGTGGGGCATTCTCACGGCGGCATTGCCAGGGTCGCTAAAACGAGAGCTATTGATACTTATTCGTCCGGCCCTGTCTTAGGAGTATTCGGGGCTGAACTGGTAGGAAAAGTCCATGGCTTCACCGAGATAATCGCCGTCGATGTAGGTGGTACCAGTCTGGATATCGGTATAATTCGCGGAGGTACCCATAATTATACCTTAACCCCGATTATTTCCGAGCTTCCCGTAAGCATCCCCATGATTGTTACCCACTCGGCGGGTATAGGCGGTTGCTCCATTGTAAAGCGGAATGATTCCGGAGGCATTGAGGTCGGCCCCCGGAGCGCCGGCGCCAGTCCCGGTCCGGCCTGCTTTGACCGCGGTGGGATGGAACCAACGGTTACTGATGCTGATGTAGCTCTGGGATTTATCGACCCTGATAATTTTCTCGGCGGCAAGGTCAAGCTGAGCCAAGACAAAGCCATTGCCGCCATTAAAAGGAGAATAGCTGACCCTTTGAAAATCACTGTAGAGGAAGCAGCCTGTCTTATCAAGGAGACCACGGAAAATAACATCCAGAAAGAGCTGCTTCAGTTTCTGAAAGATAAAGGACTGGAGAAAAATAACTTGAGTGAATTCGCCCTGGTAGCTTACGGGGGCGGCGGCCCGACCCGGTACGCTGGCTTTACGAAGGGTTTGAAATTCGGGCAAATTCTAACCAGCCCCTATGCCTCGACCTTCTGCGCTTTTGGCTTTTCGACAACAGATTTACTCCATCGTTATTCAAAATATTTACCGCTTACACTTTTTGATGGTGTTAATTATTTACAGGACTTCAAAAAACTCAATGAAGCCGTGGCACAACTGGTAAGCGTAGCCAGGAGAGATATCGAGGGGGAGGGTTTCTCCGCCGATAGTGCGGATTATTACCTGGAGGTTATCGGGGACGGCGACCTGGCGGATTACAATGTTAAATCGGCAAAGATAGAGATGAGTTCTGAAGAAGAGGTGAAAGAACTCTGTGCTCAATTCGTTAAAGCTGGTGTGCCCGGTAAGGACAGGATTGTCATCTCCACCATTATCCTGAATGCCGCTGTGCCGATGCCCCATTACGAGCTGAATTCCAGCTCGCTGGCCGGTGAGGACCCCGGCGGCGCATCGAGGGGAGAACGGGATGTCTACTGGTCTAACGAGTCCGGTTATCTTAAGACCCCCATTTACGGCAGGGAGTTACTGGTGCCGGGTAATAGAGTTATCGGTCCGGCGGTTGTCGAGGCTGTAGATACAACATATGTCATACCTGCCAATAAATCATATTATATCGGCAAGTATGCACATGGCGTTTTAGAGGAGGTTTAATTATGACCATAAGGCGCATTACAGAAACTCTGGAAATCGACCTGGACAAGGAGATGTGGTGCTGCAGCCGCTGCCATGCAGAAATATACCCGGCCCGGGAATCTTTTCTCAAGGGCTGCCTGGTTTATGAAAGGCCGGCTGAGGAGATATACGGACCGGGATTCCCGATAAAGCAAGATTCTGCTACTATTTCTTACGCACCGGATCAGGACTTCATGAGAATAATAGAATTCTACTGCCCGGAATGCGCAGCTATAGTATCAGTCCAGTACCTGCCACCAGGTCATCCAATTGTTACGGAGATAGAACTCGATATTGATAATCTGAAGGAAAGGGTTGCCGAAGAAAAGAAATGAATTCAAAAACGGCCTTCAGAAATACCATCAGATTGATGAACAGGGAAAGACCGGTATTTGTTCCTTTCATTTACGGATTTGCCGCCAAGATAGGACAACTCCCCCTTCAGGATATGGTATCTGACGCCAGTTATTATTCTCATTCGCTTGAGGAAGTCTGGGAATTGTTCAAATATGATGGCATCGTAAATCACTTCGATGCTACCATCGAAGCCGAACTTTTCGGTTGTGAAGCGGCGTGGCCCGATGATTATACCCCTCCGGAAGTGGCAGATTGTAGCCAGGTTGAACTACGGCAGGTCAATCCCGAAGAAAGCTACCGAATTCAGGTTCTACTCGAAGCTACCAAGCGTATTGTCATGTCCAAGGGCAAAGATGTCGCCGTTATCGGCACGGTTACCGGGCCCGTTTCTCTGGTAAAGACCTTAATGGGTGATAAAGATGGAGGTATTGAAGAAGCGGTTCCCATTGTCGGTGACTTACTGAAAAAGCTGGTAATGAAAATGGGCGAGTTGCGAGTTGACGCCGTGTTTTTCCGCGAAGACCTCCCCGGTACGGGCTACGGTAATGAACTCCTGTCACATGAAAAATTATATGCGGATGTTTACACTACTTTATTTAACCTAATCCAGCATTATAACAGCTTGCCGATGCTTATCGTAAGAGATACCGCGATTGAATTCATCAAGGATTTGTACCGGATAATAACACCGAGTGGGATGATCCTTCTCGGCAAGGAATTAAGCGACAATGACCTGGCATATTTGCATCAACTGTCGGACTCGCTGAAGGTTTCTTTCGGTCTACCACTACCATTGCAGGAAGCCTCCAAATTGTGGGGGCAGTTTGCTGTTATTAACCAGTATGTGAGCCAGCATAATCCGGCAGGCTTTTTTTACGTCAGCGACGGGGATGTGCCTTATGATATGTCCCCGGACACTCTCCACGAGTTGATAGCTAAAATACAGAGTGCATAAAAAGTAACGCAGGAGGAAAAAGGATGGGATACATCGTAAACGTTGACGTTGGCGGCACGTTCATGGACTTTTTTGTGGCTAAAGGAGACAAATATCTGACTACCAAGGTGCCGACTACCGCCTACGAACTTGGTATCGGTTTTGTTAGGGGGCTCGAAGAGTGCGCGGAGAAAGACGGGCGAACCCTCGAGGAATTTCTTGCCAACACGGATGTCATCAAGTACTGCACGACCATCGGTACCAATATACTTATCGAGCATACGGGTCCTAAACTGGGACTGATTACCACGCGTGGTTTTGAGGATACGATATTCATCGGGAGGGGAAGACAATGGGCTGACGGTCTGCCTTCTTCCGATGTGCAGGATGTTACATCAATTGATAAGCCGGTACCCCTTATCTCCCGTAATCTGGTGGTAGGTGTCAGAGAGCGAATGGATTATAGCGGTAATATCGTCATGCCACTGGTAAGGGAGGACGTTCTGGAGCAGCTCAGATACCTGGTAGACCAGGGTGTACGCGGTTTTGTGGTCAGCCTCCTGTGGTCGTTTATCAATGCGGAGCATAAAAAGCAGATACGAAGCATTATTGAAGACGAATTCCCGGAGGTCTACCTGGGCAATATGCCCATTATACTGTCTTCCGAGATTTCACCAAAAGAGGGCGAATACGTAAGAACCATGACAGCCATAGTAAACGCCTATATAC
>CAYYVO010000058.1:5981-8854 GCA_964475175.1 uncultured Dehalococcoidaceae bacterium
CCTATATACACATCGGTTTTGTGGAGCAGATATCCGCCCTGTGCAGCGACCTGCTGGATCGGGGATACAAGAGGCCGCTGCTGCTCTGCGATAATGTTGGCGGCGCGGCTAAAGTGGCCAGAACCAAGGCAATTGCTACCTATGGCGCCAGTCCGGTCAGCGGGCTGTGCGGTGCCGCCCATCTCAGCAGTGGCATCGGCCTGCCAAACGTCGTCTTTTGTGATACCGGAGGCACCAGTTTTGATATAGGGCTTATTACGGACGGCAGTATTACCCACTATGACCTTTATCCCACCGTTGACCGGTGGCGAACTCAGCTAACGGCCATAAAAATAGCATCAATCGGCGCCGGCGGCGGTTCCATAGCCTGGCTGAATCCTATGCTGGGAAATCGCCTTGAGGTAGGACCAGCCAGTGCCAAGTCATTGCCCGGTCCGGCATGTTACGACCTCGGCGGAGAAAACGCCACCGTTACAGATGCCGATGTTGTCCTTGGGTACGTCAACCCTGACTACTTCCTGGGGGGCAAGTTCAAACTGAATAAGGAAAAGGCAGTGAAAGCACTCAAAGAACTGGGCGATAAATCGGGTTGGGACGAAGTTGCTACGGCCATGATGATTAAAAAGGTAGCCGATGCCAAGATGGGCAACGAGATATTCAAAGAGGTTGCCCTTAAAGGATACGAGCCTTCTGAGTTCACCATCTTCGCCGGTGGCGGGGCCGGCCCCGGACATTGCTGCGGGGTGGCTGCCGCTAGCGAAATGAAAAATATTATTGTCCCGCCAATATCTTCTGTGGCGGGGGCATACGGCGCATCGACACTGGACGTGGTACACAGCTACGAGAAATCGAGGAATACCAGACTGTTTGACTATGCCAAGGGCGCCTACTTTTCCGATTTCGACATGTTTGACTCTATCGTTAACGAGTTAAAAGAACTCGCTATCAGAGATATCATACTCGAAGGATTCAAAGAGGAGGACGCAACCTTCCGCCTGGAGCTTGAAATGAGATATGGCATGCAGTGGCGCTA
Organism: uncultured Dehalococcoidaceae bacterium; assembly: GCA_964475175.1. Taxonomy (GTDB): domain Bacteria; phylum Chloroflexota; class Dehalococcoidia; order Dehalococcoidales; family RBG-16-60-22; genus CAYYVO01. Next base: position 7,015 of record CAYYVO010000058.1, read on the forward strand.
CACACCGGTCGAGTCACCACTCCTGGCAATACACAGCACCGATGATGTAAAAAAGGTGTGCGACCGCTTTACAGAAGAGTTCAGCCGGATGTACAGCCCTGAAGCCGCGTTTCCCCAGGGGGGCGTCGAGGTGGAAACGTACCGCCTGTTTGTGATTCTGCCGCTGCCGCACTTTATGCTTAGACAACATGAAATCACCGGGGAAACAGTACCTAAAGCTGCCCTTAAGGGAGAGAGAGATGCCTACTGGGAAAAACTCAGCGGATATCATAAAACAAACATCTACCAGTGGGATTTATTACGGGCGGGTGACTCAATAGAAGGTCCGGCCGTAATCGAATCGGAGAACACTACGGTTGTTATCGAGCCCGAATGGACATTTAAGATGGCCCCGGAACTTTACGGTACCATTACATACAATCTCTAATATTTATGCGGGGTTTTGAAATAAAAGAGAGGAGGACGTTAATGCCAGGTGCTATAGACTACGAAATCAGCAAACGACTTCATCCTGAACCTCCAACTGAAGAAGAACTTGAAAACATGAAGGATATTGAGCCTACTTCGGCCGGGATTTTCCTCCATAAGCTAAATACCATAACATCCGAGGGCAATGAAACCCTCGTTAAGCTCGGTGCCAGTACCGGATGCCGCTGGGGAGATACGTCTGCGGCTATCTATACCAAACAGGGAGATAGCGCCGTCTGCGCTTCGGGTCTATATTTTCATTCGGTGCTGGGTTCTACGGATGTCAAGTATATCATGAAATACTGGCTGGATGACCCCAGTGTCGGTGTTAAGCCGGGAGATGCATTTTTCTGTAACTCGCCCTATATTCGCGGTACACATCCTCCTGATATGGGGATATACTCGCCGATATTTTACAAAGATAAGCTTATATGCTGGATAGGGGCTGTCGTGCATACCGGAGAATGCGGTGCCTGTGAACCCGGTGGCATGCCGACCGGCTCCAGAAGCATGTACGAAGAAGGACTGCAGGTCCCCGCTTTGAAAATAGCGGATAACTACCGGCTGAAAGAAGATGTCCTGAACTATTTCAATCATATGGTTAGAGACCCTCGTGCTATGACTCTGGACATCAAAGCAAGGATGGCCTGCCTGAGAGTGGTGGAAAAACGCCTGTTGCCCGTTATCGAAAAGTATTCGCCGGAGTACATGACCGGTATCCTCAGATACGTTATCCAGCTTACCGGCGAAGCCACCCGCAAGCGTATCAGCCAGTGGACTGACGGCAAGTACCGGTTTGTGCAGTTCATCGATGCCGTAGGCATTCTGCAACGACTGACGAAGGTGGCCGTTACACTGGAGAAGAAGGGAGAGCACCTGTATTTTGATTATGATGGTACCTCACCGGAAGTCCTGGACCGCGTAGCCAAATCCCCCGGTACGGGAGTTATCGGTGTAAATACCGTGTATTTGCTGGGTCACCTGTTTTATGACCTGCCTCATAATTCGGGCATCCTGAAGCCGATGTCTTTCAAGATGCCGGACGGGAGTATCGTCAATGCCAGCCGTGAGTCACCAAAGGCCGGTTGCGCTTATGTCCATGAAGCCGGTTCACTGGCAGTACAATACGTACTCCAGAACCTGGTCTATGCCGCCAGCCCGGACCGGACAGAGTGTGCCGGTAACCGCGGTTTCGATACCCTGTCTTACGGAGGGGTGAACCAGTACGGAGAGCCTTTCGCTGATGCCGGCGCGGAGATGAATGGAATCGGGTTTGGTGCCAGAAGCTATAAAGACGGCGTGGATGTAGCCGGCGCCTATTTTGCGCCAATGACCTCCGAGCCGGGAGAAGTTGAAAGCCTGGAATCACACC
>CAYYVO010000059.1:0-8741 GCA_964475175.1 uncultured Dehalococcoidaceae bacterium
CACCGGCGGTATGTCAACGTGCGGCTATTCTTTCAGGATATAAATAAAGCCCCCGTCTAATTACGACGGAGGCCTTTAGAGGCTATGAAAAAGGGGCTATTCCTGCAGTGCCAGCTATTCCCGGAACAGGTCAGGCATTAGAACAACGGTAAAACCGGCCTCTTTAAGATAGTCCATCTGCTCTTTGAAATTATCTACCGGTGTTGATGTCTCCTTCGGGCCGTCATCCACGATGAAGTGGTAGACGAGGCTGACGACGGAATAGCGGCCTGCCCCGTTTACGATGGTCTTAAACTCATCCATCCCCTGGCTGGTAATCTGCCAGGACGGGATATTAAACCTGGCTTTCGGGTCACCCCTCCTGGGGTCATACTCGCGTGCCTTTGACCAGCCGGCACGGGCACAGGTATATCCGGATTCCATGACAAATTTTATAACCCTGCTGTCACACTGGTAGTACGGGTAGACCATGGTGCTGATTCTGAAGCCCATGTTCTCAAGATGTGTCTTCGGGTAGACAATTTCCTCACGCAGCTGCTCATCGGTAAGATTGCCCGTTAGATCGGGATGTGTCCTTGTATGGCAGGCAATATCCATACCGTGACCGTCCAGGACCTTCAGTTCTTCTTCATCCATATATTCCCAGAGACCATGGCCGGTACCGATGTGGCCGGTGATAACGCCGAACGTCGCCTTAAAATCGTGCTTAAGAAGGACAGGCAAAGCCACCTCGTACTGGTTTAAAAAGCAATCATCGAAAAACAGGCAGACGAGTTTTGAGTCAGGCGATACAGGCTCGGGATTTCCTGTCCCCTGGCATCCGAAAGCCAGCATAGTGGCCAATAAACAAAGTATAATCAATAACTTTTTCATTTACGCACCCCCTTCGGTAAGTTACGCTGGGGCATCTCAGGACACCATTTTCCTGGTTACCTGCGCCCCGGTCCTCTTTACGCTCGTCCATTTGAGTTTCTTGAGGAATATAACATCAAAGAGGCTTTTCAAGAGTATAAAATCACATAATTGCTTGAAGAAAGTAATTAATAACGGTGAATACAGGGCGAGTTTCATGTCTTCTCCGTCCAGCCGTATAGCCAGTATAGACAGCAATAGCTGCAAGAAGCAGAAGAAGAGGAAGGTCGGCACGAGTATCAGCCCGCTGCCTTCCAGTAGCAGCATTATCACCGACGCTATAATAACCAGGCCGGCAACAGGTAAAAAGGTCATCGACATTGCCATATAAGGAAAAGCCAGCTTTTGCAGAAAACCGAATCTGGCATTAAAGGCGGCATCATGATGCTTCCACATTGCCTGGAAATTACCCCGGTACCATCGCAGCCTCTGCTTGATAAATTCTCTCACTGTTTCCGGTGCTTCTGTATACGATATAGCCGATGAACTCGACTGAACTACCTTACCCGACTTCAGGGCTTTTATCGTGACATCGAAATCCTCGACCAGCGTATCCGGGTCGTACATACCGCTGCTTTCCATAGCTTCACGGCGGTAAGCGCCTAGGGCGCCAGGTACCACGGCAACGCTGCCGAAGATATCCAGGGCCCGCCGGGCTATATTTATACTGGAGATATACTCCAGTGCCTGACATTTGGTCAGTATATTCTTGCGGTTGAGGACCTTGATATTGCCGGCAACAGCCGCAACTTCAGGGTCGCGGAAAGGCCGAACCAGCTCTACCAGGGTGTTTTTGCAGATTTGACTATCCGCATCCACGATGACGATAATTTCTCCGCTGGCAAACAGCATGCCGTGATTCAGGGCGACAGCTTTACCGCCGTTGGGCCGGTGAATGACCGTGACGCCCCTGTCGGAATAACTGCGGGCTATCTGGTGGGTACGGTCGGAGGAGCCGTCATCGATAACGATTATTTCCTTGTCCGGATAGGTCGACTCTATTACGGTCTCTATCGTCCTGGCCAGCACTTTCTCCTCATTAAAGGCAGGTATAAGGACACTCATCGAGGGGCAGTACGGCACTTCTTCCGATTGCTTTATCTCCCGGTACTTCTGGTATACGGCCAGCGGAACCGTCAGGAAATTTATATATACCATCATGGTAAGACTGATAACCAGAATCCAGGTGAAAACAGAAAACGTCCCCCACAAACGCAGGGCTATGGCAAACACGACCGGCATGATAACGAACAGGCTGGAAAGACTCACCATCGGTATCCAGAATGCAGCCTGCCCGGCCTTTTTCTTCTTGGTGGTCGTGGAAACGACGAAATGAACCAGGAGAATCAGGGCGGTACTCGCTCCGAGTGCGTAAGAGAGATAAGACTGCTTTGAAGGCGATAATACTAGAAATCCGGTTAACAGGCAAAGTATGAGGAAAGCGACAATTACATTTTTTACCATCTATCTCACCATGTCATGACCTGCTTATTAATTCGCTGAAACGGTTGGCCAGGTTGTCGGCTTCCTGCTGACTGGAGAATTCGGCCAGTTCCTTGGCTTCAAGCACCTTTATACGCTGATATTCGGCGAACCGATTTGCTTCTTTGCTCAGGCTGGGAACGCTGATAATGACCTTATCACGTATATGGGCATCATAAGTGGCAGTGTCGAACTTGATGACCTCATTAACATCGTCTGCAGTACCTTTTTCGTTCAATATTACGCAGACGGCCAGTTTGTGGTTGATGATTCCGTCGTCCTTTTGCGCGTACAGGTCCAGAATGTGCTCGGCCCCTGATCTGCCCACCACCTTTGCCTTTTCGTCCACATGGTAACCTTCCCGGTCAAGGAGCCACTTTAGCCAGCCCTTGGGACCGAGTTCGGAAAGGTCCGGTATATTACGGGTTCCATCCGGCTGTCCCCCGCTTCCATCAGCAGGCCTTCCCGCAGAGTTCACCTGCCGGACCAGCAATGCCCTAAGCTCTTCAATGTTGTACACCCTGATACCCTGTCTCTCGGCAAATTTGGCGGCTTCAGCGGAGAATCTGGGTACCGCGATGACCATCTTGTTCTCTATGCCGGTATCGTATATCTTGCTGTCGAAGCTGAAAAGCGAGTCGATAGCAACCTCGGATTCATCATTCTGGGCGGCAAGTATGCCTACAGCTACGATGTGCTTGGTTATCAGTCCGTGCATGCTGGCCTGGATATCAATCGTATGCATTGCTCCGGAACGCCCCTGTACCTGGACCGACTCCTGAACCTCGTAGCCCAAACGGGTCATATATTCCACAAGCTGTCGTTTCGGCTCGAGCTCGAACTCCAGTTTCTTCTTGTATGCACCGTTCAACTGGTAGGAGTTGAGAGATATATGGCGTAATTCCTCAAGATGATAGTATTCGCCGGTTCTAAGGCAGTGGCACTTTATCACGGGGGTAGGGAATACACCGTGACAGCTATCGCACACATAGCGGGCGCCCGGCTTGCGGTAGTCTGTGCCGATTAGCTTCAGCTCCCGCTTGCACTTAGGGCAGACCTGATTTAATCCCTTGGTAAACTCTTCCTCGGGTCCTATATGGCCGCAGCTGAAATGCTCTATCAGCTGACCCCGGGTCAACTGTGAGGAGTCGCAGCTGGGGCATCTTTCTACCGGAATCAACTGGACTGAGCCGGCGGGACTGACGAGTATTTTCTCGTAACTCTCGCTCAATAAAAGGCCCTCTTTAACCAGAGATTCCAGCATCAGGGCAGTCTCTCTGCCTGTAGTCCCTAAAGTTTCATCCGCCTCACGATATGAAAAACCGTCTTCCAGCCGGAGGTCAATTACCGGTTTAAGCTGGTTTATTTTACCGCTCAAAAAGCCGGACATCAGTCTGGCCACCTTTGCATCCTGCCAGATGTTGTTTGAATTATCGGGGACAGAGGCTGTTACGCGATTCCCCGGTGCCGGCTTTTCTTCTACCCCGGCACCAGCAAGCCCTGTAAAAAGTCCGGCACTCGCCTGCTGAGCAGGCGAAACGTCTGGAATGGGAGCAGGTGCCGGCATCTGCTCTGCCGCAGGCCTCACCGGGGGCTCGGGGGTCGGTTCTGAAACTGGCTCCACCGCGGGTCGTACGACAGGTTCATCGATAGGCTTGATTTCATCCGCGACGGCAGGCTTAGGAGCTTCTTCTCTGGGGACTTCAGCAACAGGCCCGGTCTTTTCTATTGGTTCGCTGGTACACGGAGTTTCCGGTTCAGGTTCTACTGTGGGAGTTCCCCCGTCACCTCTTGCGGAGCTGTTTAACTTCTCCCTGAAAAGCCGGTAATCTACCTCGCACTTAGTCAGCTTTATCCGGTGTTCAAGGTCATCGGGCTTTATGGGCTTTCTGCAGTAGTGGTCGAAGCCGATTTCCTTGCTTTTCTCCCACATCTCCCAGGAAGGAGTACTGCCGAGGAGTATGATAATAGCCTTCGATGAGGCTCTTACCTGGCTGCAGGCCTGATATACATCACCGCCGAATAATTCATCATCAATAACGGCGATATCATATTCATTCCCTATCTTCTTCCATTGATCTGCCTTGAACTTGGAGAATGTTTTGATATTTACTACGGCCTTGGCCAGCGCCTTTTCTTCTTTCTTTGTTAAAAGCGGCTTATGTGACAATATTACGGCCTTGCTCATATCGACTCCTGTTCCCCTCTCATGTAAGCGGCTCTCTTAACCTGTTGGTGTTTTTATATGCGTCTCGCCGGCTGTATCTTTCCCCCGGATACGCCGGCAACCTGAACATTTGTCTCATTTGTATCATTTCAAGCATATATTAACCATAAAAACCCCTTTACAACCCGTAAAGAATCCGTAAACATTCCTCGTACGTAGAAAAAAGGTGCATAGGGCAAATTCAGCCATGTACGGGAGAGGCCATCGTAGAGATTGGAAAAACCTAGAGGAAAGATAAAAGGGCAGGACGTGATATCGCTGTCTGGACTTATCGATTTAAACTTGCCGAGTCATATGAGCAAGTGTATAATTATTCCTGGCGGGGCGTAGCGCAGCCTGGTTAGCGCGCAGCGTTCGGGACGCTGAGGTCGGTGGTTCAAATCCACTCGCCCCGACCACCTTCAATCAACCGCTTTCTTCGCTTCCTCCCATAATGCATCCATCTCCTCGAAAGAAAGCTCAGGCAGGTCGATACCGCGCTCGTTGCAGAGCTTCTCCATTGTGGAGAAACGGCGGTAAAACTTATTATTTGCCCGCCGCAGGGCTGCCTCGGCGTCGACGTTTTCCCAGCGGGCGACGTTAACCAGCGTAAAGAGGAGGTCGCCATACTCCTGCTCCTTCTCCCCCCGACTGGTTGCATCCTTGATTTCCCTGACCTCTTCCGCCAGTTTATCGATGACTCCCTCGATATCCTCCCACTCAAAGCCGACACGCACGGCGCGCCGTGATATTTCATAGGCATAAGCGAGGGCGGGCATCTGTTTCGGTACTCCGTCCAGCATGGAAACGCCTTCTTCACGCTCTTCCTTCTTCAGCTGTTCCCAGTTGTGCATAACCTCGGCAGCGTCTTTCACCTTTCTGGAACCGAAGATATGCGGATGCCGACGTACTATCTTGGAAGAGATGCTCTGAACAACATCGTCTATCTTGAACTCATTATTATCGGCACCTATCTGGGCGTGGAGCACTATTTGCAGCAGCAGGTCGCCCAGTTCCTCGCATAGCTTGGCGTTGTCGCCTTCGTCGAGTGCCTCGAGTACCTCATAGCACTCCGAAAGGAGATTTTCGCGTAATGAGGTGTGGGTCTGCTCGCGGTCCCAGGGACAGCCGCCCGGCGCGCGCAGACGGGCGATTATTTCCACCAGGGAATCGAACTTGTTTAAATCATCCGGTACAGTCAATGATACCTCCTGACAGGTTAAGATGAGGGCAACAACGCTCCGATGAAATACCTCTGCCCCCTGAGAAATTCAGCGGATGACATTACTTTTTTACCTTCCACCTGGAGCTTACGAATCCGCAGGGTGCCGTCTCCGGTGATAATGCCGATGTCTTCACCGGGAAGAGCTATCACCTTTCCTGCTTTACCGGCGTCTTCGCCGGACAGGACATCTGCCTCTATAATCTTCAGCTGTCTGCCCCGCCAGGTTGTAAAGCTCCCCGGCCACGGTTGAAAAGCCCGGACCCGGCGCCAGATATCCACCGCAGGGAGTCGCCAGTCAATCTCCCCGTCCCCCTTCTTTATCTGGGCGAAATAGGTAGCTTCAGCCTCATTCTGGGGCTGCGGGGTTATTTCACCCCTGAGCCAGCCGGTCAGGGCTTCCATAAGGAGGTCGGCTCCGATTACAGACAACTTTTCCGTCAGCACTCCGGTATTATCCTGAGGTGAAATCGGAACGGCTGCCCTGGCCAGAACCGGTCCGGTATCCAGTTTCACCCTGACGAGTTGCACGCTGACTCCGGTAAACTCATCCCCCGCCAGTATCGCCGCCGCCACAGGTGAAGCGCCCCGGTGCTTGGGCAACAGTGAAAAGTGGATGTTCAGGCATTCCCTGGGGGGAATATCCAGTACCGCCTGAGTTAATATCTGTCCGAAGGCGCATATCACCATTACATCGGGCTTGTAATACCTCAGCAGGTCCAGGACTTCCTCAGTCTTTAAACTGACCGGTTGCTCCACCGGCAAATCCAACTGAAGCGCGACCTCCTTAACGGGCGGAGCCACCATTATGCGTCCCCTCCCGGCAGGTCTATCCGGCTGGGTATAGACCGCAACTACATCATGTTGACTCGTTATAAGTCGCTCTAAAGTAGGTACAGCGAAAGCAGGTGAACCCATAAAAACTATTCTCAAGACGGGCCTCCAGATAAAAAATTCTAACAAAAATAAATATTTTTCACAACTACCCTCGGACAGGCGAGACATGGTAGTAAACCCGCAAAAAAGCTAGTTCTAGAGAGTTATCATGAACAATAGGTCGTCGTTTTCGTCCGGTTTCCGTCCCCTGAAAATTTGCACCGAGGGGGCTACCGGCTGTATGCTATATGACGTTGACGATTTAACGAAATATTAACTTTTCCTCAACCGGTTCCGCCAAGACAGGCGTGAAATCCCGACAGATTGCTGACCAGGGTGAAGTTGTGCCTAAATCAGGGTAAGGGGGTATTTTTTGCCCGTAAGGGCTTTTACTGCGGGCATCCTTAAACAATAATGGATACATCTCAATCCCGGACACCACAGGAAATATGGGAAATTGCCCTGGGAGAACTTCAAGTCCAGGTCAGTAAACCTAACTACCGGACCTGGTTCAGTAAGACTACCGGCTTAAGCTATCAAGACAATCAGTTCATTATCGGCGTACCCAATACCTTCGCCGCCGAATACCTGGGGAAGAACCAGCTTTCCCTTATAGAAAAGGCGCTTATAGGCCTTACTTCCCCTGACCTGCGCATTGTCTTTCAGGTCAACGGCAAATCTCCCCGACAGCAGTATAATAAGGACAATCCGCCTGCAATCCCGGAACCATCCCCGAATTTTGTCAGATTAAATCCCCGTTATGTCTTCGAGACTTTTATCGAAGGCGGCTGCAACCGGCTCGCACGCGCTGCGGCCCTCTCCGTGTCACAAAATCCGGGACACATTTTTAATCCGTTGTTTATCTATGGTGGGGCAGGACTTGGCAAGACACACCTGTTGCACGCCATCGGCCAGGCAGCTTCAGCCAACCACCTCAACGTAATTTGTACCAGCGCCGAGCAATTTACCAACGAATTCGTCAGCTCCCTGCATAATAAGAGCACCGAGGAATTCCGCAACAAATACCGCAGTATCGGTATGCTGCTCATTGATGATATCCACTTTATCAGCGGCAAGGAGCAGACCGAGGAAAGTTTTTTCCATACGTTCAACGAGCTGCATAACACTAACCGTCAAATTGTCATCACCAGCGACTGCCCTCCCAAGACGATGCTGCTGCTGGAAGAGAGACTCCGCTCCCGTTTCGAATGGGGGCTAATCGTGGATATACAGCCGCCGGACTGCGAAACACGCTTACTGATCCTGCGGTCAAAGGCACGGCAGAAAGATGTGAACATCGGGCAGGATGTCCTTGAGCTCCTCGCCCGGGATACGCAAAGCAACGTCAGAGCGCTGGAAGGTTCTTTAAACCGCGTGGTGGCTTTTTCCAAGCTGCTCAGGGTCGAACCTACCTTTGATGTTGCGGCCCAAGCCTTGGAGGATATTGCCAGCAAGGAGTACCTATCGGACGGCATTACTCCATCAACGATAGTCGAAGCCGTTGCCGGGAGCTTTAATCTCCCCATGGATGACCTCACGGGGCGCCGCAGAGACAAAGACGCTACTCTTGCCCGCAGGATTGCCATGTACCTCATGCGGCAGGAGACCAACTTCTCGGTAACTCAGATAGGCCGGGAGCTGGGCAACCGGGATGCAGCTGCCGTCACCGCGGCCTGCAAGAAGATAGCCGGCGATATTACCGGCAATAACTATCTGCGCCGTAAAATCCGCGATATACGTCATCAGATGCAGCCCCAGAACGGCTCTTAAAACAATTCCTAACAGTTCCATTTCGTTATCGCCTTTCTTTTCTTTGTGGATATTTTTGAGTAAATGGCTATTGTATTTTGATATTATTGTGTAATTTTTGTGATTCTTTTCCCTGGATATCACTGGTAATTCACCTACGGAACTTCGTTTCTCCCATATTATTTTGTATGTACTGTTATTATTGCTGGTATTACAAAATTAGCCTATATCATATGTTGTATAATTATAAAAACATTTAATGTATCTAATGTCACGTATTATTGGGGATAGAAT
>CAYYVO010000060.1:0-408 GCA_964475175.1 uncultured Dehalococcoidaceae bacterium
GTACTCAGGGAAATCGAACGGTCTTCCGGGAGAAGGTACCTGCCGATAATCGGGCCGGTAAAGGGCAAATACCTGGTGGATACGGTAAAAAAATATCGCGTTAAGAGCGTCCTGGAGCTGGGGACGTGTGTCGGCTATTCCGCAATACTGATAGCGAAGAACCTGCCCTCAGATGGCAGGATTATCACCGTAGAGATTGACCCCGACTACGCCGAGATTGCCGAGTTGAATATCCGCAGGGCAGAGCTTTCGGACAAGGTCGAGGTGCTCAATGGCGACGCCGCAGACATACTGCCGCAGCTAAGGCGAGAGTTCGATATGATTTTCCTGGATACCGCCCACGACGAGAGCCTGGATTTGCTCAAGGGATGTGAGCGGATGTTGAAAAAGGGCGGGGTGGTCTTTACC
>CAYYVO010000060.1:418-8664 GCA_964475175.1 uncultured Dehalococcoidaceae bacterium
CTTCCTGGACTACGTGAGGAACTCCGGCAACTACAGCAGCAAATATATCGACGTCGGGCACGACGGGGTGGAGATAAGCGTTAAGCTTTTCTGAATAAGTTTCGTCGCTAATCGTACTCGGCGCCCATGCCCACTGTATAGTGGAACATCGGCCTGTCTATCCTGCGGACAATCAGTGGGCCGTGCTTCATGCCTGCCGGAATAAACGCCAGGAAGCTCTTGGTCAGGACGTGTTTATCGTCTTCCAGCCACAGCTCAACCTCCCCGCCGAGGTCGCGCGGGTCATCGAAGTTGGTGCCGAAGAAAGTAATTATCTCCGGGAAAGAATGTGCATGGGGTGGGGCGGCGGGCTTTTCCCCGGCGCAGTGCGGCCATATCCAGACGGCTTCTGTATAAAAGGCCCCGGGAACGACATCATCGTCCAGCCACATGACGCGGGTGGGCATGCCGCCGGTGCCGTCCATCACCCTCTCGGCTTCGCTGCGGTGGGAAGGCAGTTTGATATCTCTCTTGACGTCGGTGACGATGTACTTACTCGTTTTTAATTCAGCCATATCTTTCATCCCCCTGCCGCTGAAAATGGGTAGACTGCTTTATTCTTTTGGTTTAGGAGGGTCATCCCGGTTTATCAGCGGAATTTTTTCGCCGCGTTCTATCGCCGCGCGGGCCCTGGTCATATCGCCGATATCGAATCCCCAGCCTTCCTTGAGGGTGCCGGCACCGAGCATTATCGCCATCTCGATGTGAGGTCGTCTCACTTCGTGCCAGATGAGCGGTCCGTGCATCATACCTTTAGGTATATACATGGCAACATATTTATCAAACTGATTCTCTGCCATTTTCTAATAGTCCTCCTTGATATTCTCAAAGCGGGTTCATGCCCATGATACTGCATGAAAAACTACCCTGTCAAAAAGTCAGGCGCGGCTGGAAGCCGTGTAAATTGACAGAAAAACGGGCATATTGTATCATTGGACTGCCCTCGGTTCGCCGGGAACTGGTAGCCCCGCCTTGCTCTATTAATCCCTTTTTTCTGTGGAGAAAAAACCTGCACGTATGACTGATACAAACGGCTCCGCGCCAAAAAGGTCTCTCGCCGACAGGGACTGGACACAGGGTTCTATCATCAGCAATCTGGTATTGCTTTCATGGCCGATGGTGATGATGGAAACCCTTTTCGTGGTTAGCCAGGTGGTAGACATGGTCTGGATAGGCAGACTGGGCCCTTCCGCTATCGCCGGTGTGGGCATCGCTAATATCGTTATCATGATGGTGATGGCGATGGATTTGGGATTAATAATCGGCGTGAGGGCGATGGTGGCGCGTTACGTAGGGGCAGGGGATATGCCGGGGGCCAACCACATTGCCGCCCAGGGAGTGATTCTCAGCGTTGTCTGGGGCGGTCTGATGATGATTCTGGGCATGGTGCTGGCCGGACCTATTCTCAGTTTGTTCGAACTGGAACCGGATGTCGTCACCGAGGGAATGGCTTATATGCGGGTCATGTTCGCCGGCTGGATAGCCATGGATTTGCTGGTAATGACCCTGTATATCGTCCAGTCCACCGGAGACACAATCCGGCCGTTGTTCATAGAAGGTGTGCTGAGAGTCATCCACGTAACGCTTTGTCCCTTCCTCGTCCTGGGGCTGTGGATATTTCCACCCATGGGCGTCAGCGGGGCCGCCTTAAGCAACGTAATATCCCAGGCGCTGGGGGCCCTTATCATGCTATGGATACTAATCGGTGGGAAAAGCCGCCTGCATATCAAGCGGGAACATTTTCACCTTGACCTTGATATTATCTGGCGGATACTGAAAATCGGGATTCCTGCCCTGGTCATGCACCTGCAAAGGTCGTTCGGCAACTTCGTACTGACATGGCTGATAGCTCCTTTCGGCACAATAGCTGTGGCCGCACACAGCCTGGCTACCCGTGTGGAGATGTTCGTGATACTGCCCGGCATGGGCTTCGGTATGGGCGCCGGCGTGCTGGTAGGTCAGAATCTGGGCGCCGGTCAGCCGGAAAGGGCGGAGAAAAACGCCTGGCTGGCGGCAGGTATCCTGGAAGCCGTCATGGTGGTCTTCGCGGGGGCAGTTCTGACCTGGGCCGAGCAGATTATGGGGATTTTTACCACCGACCCCGAGTTGATTCAAATCGGCGGCACCTTTTTAAAGATAGCTGCGGCAGCCTATGTAGTTATCGGTTTCGTCTCCGTATTACAGAGCTGTATCGCCAGCGCGGGAGATACCGTGCCGAATATGATAATCAGTATTATCATGTTGTGGATAATACAGCTGCCGCTGGCCTTCATCCTGCCTAAAGTGACCGACCTCGGCGTCCTGGGAGTACGCTGGGCAATAGTCGGCGGTATGGCGGCCGGTGCTGTAGCCTATATTACCTATTTCAGAATGGGCAGATGGAAGCATAAAAAAGTGTAACTGTTTATACACCGCTTCCTTTGACACGAAAGCTTCAGCGCGATATTATGAGCGCGAGGCAGCCGGACAGTTCAGGAGGGTAAGGATGTCAGACATAGACTATGAGAAATACCTGGTGAGAAAGCCCGTCTACGAGGCTTTCGGCGGGGTGAAGAACCGCCAGAGTCCCACGATGACAATATTAAGCAGCGCCCAGGTGCCGGAGGCTGATTATTATATTGAGCCCAGTTGGATATACGGCATACCGGAGCCGAATCCCAGTCTCCATGAGCATTACCATGACTACGATGAAATCGTCCTTCACTGGGGCGGCAACCCAGAGACCCCGCAGGACCTGGGGGGAGAGGTGGAGTTTTACGTGGGCGGCCAGCCGATAACCTTCAATACGACCACGGCTTTCTACATACCAAAAGGGACAACCCACGGGCCGGTGACCTGGAAGGATTTCCGCTACCCGCATATGCAGATGGCCATTATGTGCGGCACCGGCAAGGCGGCCGAGGCCTGGGGGGAGAGCGGCATCAGCGAGTCTAAGACGGGACTGCCAGAGAAGAAAGATAAATTCGATTACGAGCAGTATGTGGTCAGGAGTCCTATCAGGGAGGCGGGGGCGGAGTTCACCGCCGGCCGCACCAGCCCCACCATGACCTATATGAGCGGTCTGCACGTGCCCGGTCTCAAGTATTACATAGAAATGGGCTGGACATTCGGAATGCCCGTATCCAAGAAAGCCGGTGCCGGTATGCCGGAGATGGTCCATAAGGACTTTGATGAGATTGTGCTGCATATCGGCGGCGGCCCCGATAACCCGGAAGACCTCGGTGGCGACATAGAGTTTTACGTGGGAGGTCAGCCTTTGAGGTTCAACACAACCTCGGCGCTTTTCATCCCCAGGGGAGTCCATCACGGGCCATTGAAGTGCCTGGAATACCGCAAGCCTCACATGGTGATAGCCATTATGTGCGGCGCCGGAACGGTGCAGGAGGGGTGGGGCAATAGCTTCATCGATAAACCCGGGAAATCATAGGAATAAGTCCTCACCGTCTGATTTTATTTACAAAATAATCGTCTTAATATGCCAATTGTTTCCCATTAATTGAGCTATTGGCGAATCCATTGTTTATCCTCGTAATTCCGGTTCCCCTCCGCTATTTCCTCAGTGCAATGCTGCCTTTAACGGTATATACCCGATATGAAGAATTTAGTTACTGTCTTCTAGAAGAAAGGTCTGGAAGAACTGTTAAGTAAAGGTAACTGGTGTAAAGAAACATGAAATTGACAAATATTCACGTAATTGTATAGTAGTACAGGGGAATAAAGGGTAAAAATATATATTACACATAATTAAGTATATTTTACGCAGGTAAATTACGTAAACCGAGTTTACTTATATATTTTTATTTAAGGAGGGGTTGATATGAAGTTGAAAAAAGGGCCGGTAAAAGTACTGGCCATGGTGCTTGCATTCGGTGTTTGCACCATACTGATTCTAACAGGCACAGGATTTTCGGAAATAATTATGCCGCTAAATCCGCCGGACCTCCCGCAGAAGCCAATTCCGGCATCCTTTATCGCGCCCATGCCGGACTGCGCCACGTGCCCTCCGGGTTCTCCCATCACCTGCTGTCAGGAACTCGCTGGTTCTTATCGCAAGCTCTACCAGCGTTTGCAGAGTCTTGAGGCCAGACAAACAGCACTGGAACGCGAGATGACCCATCTTCAAACCAGCCTGACTATTAAGATGCAGATGCTGTTGGGCGAGATAGAGTCGGTCCGGGCCGAAGCGAACCACAATGTAGAGTTGCTAAAGAGCAAGATTGCCGCGGTGGAATCGGTAGCGGCTCAGGAAAGGGCCAAGCTACAGCAGCAGATTGAACAGCTCAGGGGCGATGTCGAGGTCAAGGTTCGGGCTCTCAACAACGATATCCGAAGAGTCGAGCGGCGTGCTGAAGAGGAGCGGAGACGCCTCGAACGAATCATTGAGATAACCCAGCAGCAGGAGCAGGAAGACGTCAGGCGTCTGGAAGCCAAGATAGCCGAACTGAAGATGAACACCAACAGGAAGATTCTCATTCTTCAGGACAGCGTCAAGCAGCTCTATGACGAAGTAGCCGTACAGAGGGCCCGCATGCTTTCTCTGGAAGCTCAGGTGAAAGAGATAGTACAGCTCAGGAACAAGCTCGCGGCGCTTGAGGACAGGGTATGCGCTCTTGAAGCTACAATGTCCAAGCCGGTAGTCCATGTTCCCTGAATAGCTGGAACCGACTACAACGGAATAGAAATAGAAGAAATCCGGGTGTCGGGATTTTCGCGCCCGGATTTCTTGTTTTTATACATGATTATACACTACGTCATCAGGTAGAAGCTTACTCTTCCGCGTCCATCCCCCAGGACTTAAACACATGCTTGTAGAGATCGGGTTGAGGGAAGTCCGGTCTCATAATCATCTGTTCGTGGGCAAAGTTGGACTCGCCATCAAACTTACGGAGGTCGGTCGTAAATCCGGCCAGTCTATCTGCCGGCACGGAGAACATCATCTCGCCTTCAAGAGTAAGCGCCCGCACGTATTCGCCGGGGTCGGGGAGGTTAATCCAGTAATGACCGGTAAGAATCGGGGAGACTACCGCGAAAGCGCAGGACGGCGGGAAGAAATATGATTCAACCAGGGGCCTGTCTTCGTTCTTCATAGCCAGCAGCATCTTGCGGAGCTGATTGGTATCGCAGTAGACAATGACGACATCCGGCTCGAAAGTAGCCGTGCTCAAGGGGGCAGTGAGAATGCCGATATATTTACCGTGCTCAAAGGAGTCAATAACCATTTGCTCCGGGGCACCGGTGTTAGGCGGTTTTTCCACCAGACCGTAAGCTATCACCGGAGCCGGACACCAGTTATCTTCCTTCAGCATGGCGATGGTGGTTTTCTCGCGGCGCGACATGGCAAAGGTCTGGCACTGGGCCAGATGATAGCCGCGGTCTTTCTTCGGGCGGATGGCTTCTCCGGGAATGTCTGCTTCATTTTCCAGCATTTTTACGGCTATAGGGGAAGACTTAAGGAGCAAAAGTTTCTCCAGTTCTTCTCCGTACCGGTTGAACTCGTTTAAAGATCTCATCTTATCTACCTTTTCGCTTTTATTCCTCGTAGTATTTCTCGGCCCCGGGGTGGAGAGGAATGGACATACCGTCAAGGGCTGATTCCAAGGTGATGTCCTTGCCTCTTGGGTGGGCGGCAACGATTATATTGGTATTCTCAAAAATTGCCTTTGTCATCTCGTAGACCAGGTCTTCTGATACATCAGACGTCGTGGCCAGCATAGCCATCACGGCAATAGTGCCCACATCGGCATCCACGCCGGTGTAAGTGCCCGCCGGAAGTGACACAGCAACGTAGAAGGGGTATTTGCTGCTCAGCTGGTCATAGATGTCTCCCGGTACGGTGACAATCACCACATCCTTTGCCGCTGCAATATCCGTTACCGCGGCTGTCGGGGTGCCGGCAACCACGAAACCGGCATCGAGTGTACCGCCCTTAAGTCCCTCGGCGCACTCGGAGAAGTTAAGATACTGAATATCTACATTCGTCTCGTCCAGGCCGGCGGCTTCAAGGATTGCCATGGCATGAACGGCCGTGCCGCTGCCGGGCGCGCCTACGCCGACCTTTTTACCTTCCAGGTCGTTCAAAGAGGTTATCCCGAGCTCTTTAAGAGTGACTATTTGCACAATTTCCGGATATAGCGTCGCGATGCCGCGGATATCTTCTACAGGGCATTCTTCAAACATCTGGATACCCTGCTGGGCATAGTAAGCGATAGTATTTTCTATCAGGGCAAGCTCGGCCTCTTTATTCCCGAGGCTTTTCGCGTTGGCAACGGAGCCGTCGGAGGTAACTGCGGCGGCCTCTGTGTTGTCTACAGAATCTGTGATTATTCCGGCGATAGCCGTGCCGATTGGATAATAGGTACCGGCGGGGCCTCCGGTAACCATGGTTAGCTTAACCGGCTTAGTTGCGCAGCCTGTTGCGGAAATAACCAGAGCAATTAACAGCAGAAGTCCTGACAGCAACAGCAGTGTCTTCCTGCCAGGTTTCATTTTTCTCCTCGAAAGCATATTAATTCCTCCCTTTGTATAATTCAGATGTATTATACTACACAGGTACTCTATAATATAAGGCGGAGACTGGCGCAGAGGGAGTATAATATTATATAAGCAGGATTACAGGGAGTATTCCATGATATTTAAGAAACTATCTGTCGCACTCGTCATTGCTGTTTTACTAACCTTAATGGTAGTAAACATCGCCGGTTGTTCCGGCGATATTAATTATGCGGTTAATCCCGTGACCGGGGAGGAAACACTGGCGCAGGTTTCCACCATAGACGCTATCCTCGGTGGTGTCTATGACGGCGTTATAAGTTACGGAGAACTGAGAGGATACGGCGACTTCGGCATCGGTACGTTTAGTGGCCTCGATGGTGAAATGCTGGCATTCGATGGTGATTATTACCAGATTAAGGCTGATGGCGTAGCCTACCCGGTGGCTGATACCCTAAAGACACCTTTTGCTGCGGTCACGTTCTTTGATGTCGATATCGTAGGGGAGGTTCCGGTGGGGTCTGACTGGGCCGGGTTCCAGAAGTATCTGGACGGCATATTGCCGACTGAAAACACTTTCTATGCGGTCAGGGTCGAGGGCATATTCAGCTATATGAAGACACGTAGCGTGCCTGCCCAGGAAAAACCGTACCCGCTGCTGACCGAGGTTACAAAAAACCAGCCTGTCTTCGAGTTTAAAGATGTGACGGGTACAATGGTAGGGTTCCGCTGCCCGCCCTATGCCGCCGGAATCAATGTGCCGGGGTACCACCTCCACTTTTTAACGGAGGATAGAGATGCCGGCGGGCATGTCCTTGAGTTCACTGTCCAAAGTGCAACTGTGTCTGTAGATAATACGCGGGATTTCCTGATGATACTGCCGGAAGCGGACAGTGATTTCTACGGCATCGACCTGACACCGGACAAGCAGGAGGAGCTTGAAGAAGCGGAAAAGTAGCGGTTTCTCTATTGAGAGATTTGAATTTATAGCCGGTTATCGATGACTACTGATATTGGTGGTGAAAGATAATGAGTACGACACAGTGGCTGGTACTGGGTTTGATTATCGTGGCCCTGGTGGGTCTCGTGGCCTATGGCATGATAGGCGGTGATGGCAATGGTGGCGGGAATGCTGAAAACGGCGGCAGTACTGAGCCGGCTTCGCTGAGTGATCCGGTAATGAGCCTGGGCGTGGACATGGATTCGGCGGCCCCCACCGACCCCACGGATGTCTTTGCGACGGATACGCCGGTAATCTACTGTACCGTCTGGCTTGCTAACGGTACCCCGAAAACCAGGGTAAAGGGCGAGTGGATATATCTCGGCGCCGATGGCACGGAAAAAGAAAAATTATATGAGACTCAGGGTACGTTCAAAGGTTCGAGGTATATCGCCTTTTCGCTGACGGAAACCGAAAGCTTTAAGCAAGGGGCCTACGAGGTGGTACTCTACCTGGATGGCGATGAGAAGTTCCGCGTGCCGTTCACGGTGGAATGAAAGATTAACGATAGATAGTCTACCTGGCGGCGCCTAAAGCCCAGCGGCAGCCAGGATATCCGGTACGACTTCCTCCCGGCCGATAGCCATAATATGAACGCCGTCGCAGATAGCTTCCTTCTTCAGGGCGGCGATAGTCCTGCCGGCAATCTCTACACCTTTAGCCAGCATTTCCTCTTTGGGCGCGGCGGAGAGTTCGTCAATCAGCTCCTGCGGGACGA
>CAYYVO010000061.1:0-7250 GCA_964475175.1 uncultured Dehalococcoidaceae bacterium
CAGGATGCGCCTGATGAGTCTCACCACACCCTCGTCAATTGCCGCCGCTCTTTGGAAGGCTGCCGAAGACATATACCAATCGAGGGCAACGCTTAGTAAACGGGTCAATCCGTAAATGCCGAAGATGACGATGATGGTGATGCGTACCTGCCTGATAAGCCCCTGAAACTGCGCCAGGAAAGAAAACGAGCTGAGGCCTATAATCAGCCCCAATACCAGTATGAGTATAAAGACAGGTTTAACCAGGCTGCCTATGAACTTAGATACAATCGATTTTTCTCTACGCTTTTCAAAGAAACGCTGGGCAAGACGCATCAAAATGAGTACTACCCAGGCGATTAGTGCCGAGAAAAGCAGTATTAAAACAAACCATATAATTTGTTGTATTACCGGAGAGCCTCTTAAAAAATCCATCAAATATGTCCCAGTCGGTTATTTCTATAGCCTATTCCATAAGTAACATCATACCTTTTGACCGGCGTGCTTTGGGCTTTCGGGCGACTTTACGGAAGGCTTAATTGGAATGGCTATTAATCTCCAAAAATCTTGTGGATTCTGGCCTTCAGGTGTTCCAGTTCGTCGGTATCCTTTCCCTGGCTCCGGTCCAGTTCCAGACCGAGATTGAGGACGCATTCCAGGAACAGGTTCATTACGTCTTTCAGGTCATGTTTCAGCTGCTCGAAGTCAACAGTGGTGGTATAGTTGCTCATCACTTCTTCGCTAACATATCGCGAATCCATGGTTTTTTCGCCTTTTACTTTGGCTCCTTCGGATAAGGCTTCATCGAGCAGGTTATCAATACAGAAAGCAATGAACTCAGACCTGCTGAGATCGCCGCGGTTCATATCGACCCTTTCAATCACATCATGGTCCAGAATAACCATTTCACGTTCAGTCATGACATTCTCCTGTGAGTGTGTAATATTACATATTTTTTTCCGCGCGTACTACTACTAGTCCTACTCTAACTTAAGCCAATGAGAGTTTTGGGGCTAGAAGTAATAATCTGGTGCATTATTGAGGATGAGGTAGATATACTCAACTTATGTGCAATGCGCAAGCGCAGGATAGAGAAAAATAAGTAAAGATATATCAGGTACGGAACGCGTAATATCGGTGCAGAATATCAATAGGTTTGGAATGCAAAAAACACGGATACCGTCGGCTCGATAAGCTGAAGAGCCGTCGACGGTATGCATGTAGTCGGGTGTGATTTAGTATATAGACCTGCAAGGCCATTACCACCGGCTCCCTCATATATCAAGTATTTAGGACATTATGAAAACTCGCATATATATCTGAGAGGAAAACCGGCGGCAATTCGGACCTACTAAAACTAAAGGATGGCTATCTTCCAACAATCATATAAGGGGCGCGGCTGAATATTCAAATCCGGCCCTGAATGACTATTATAAAGCTGATATAAATATGTCTATATTACGATTTAGCTAGGTCTTGTCTTCAACCGGTGCGCTGGGAGCATTTTCCTTTACGGATTCGAGACCATTAATCGCATTATCCTTGCTTGTGTAGCCCTCACCCGAGTCGGCAATGATGTTGCCGTTCTGATGGACGAGTCTCCACCTGTATTCGTTTGCTTCGTCCACATAGAGTTCAAATGTTGCTGCCATGATACATACCCCCTTTGTTTTTTAGTACTCTTTAGTGTGCAAGATAGCCATTATTTTTAGAACTGCGAGCGAACTCTGTCTCCTGCCTCTGGTGGCTATATCTTTTTATCTTTATATCGGGAGTCGGCTACAACAACACATTGCCTGCGGCCGTCGTAGAAAAATATTACACTAAAATTAGTATTTGCGAAAAACAGACCAACGGCAAGCTTTAATATTCTGTACCGACAACAAGGAGTATATCGGTAGTAATTCCGGCCTGTTAGAATGATAAAGCCATACTAACTTTCACCAACCATATAAAGGACACGGATTGAACGTTAGAATCCGCTCCCGAATGATTATCTTCAGGTGCGATAATTATGCGTTTTTTATGATGAACTAGGTATTGTCTTCGACCGGTGCGCTGGCAGCGTTCTCCTTTACGGAAGCGATCCCGTTTTCCGCACCAGCTTTCTGGTCATACCCTTCGGCGCAGTCGGCAATGATATTGCCGTTCTCATGGACGAGTCTCCATCGGTACTCGCCTTTGTCGTCCACATAGAGTTTAAATGTTGCTGCCATGATGCGTCCCCCCTTTATATATGTTACACAGTATGCGAGATAGCCATTATATTCCGAACCACTGGGGAACTCTATCTCATGACTCCGGCGATTATGTCTATTATCCTGGGTTGATAACGGTACAATAAAGCGCTACCTGCTGCTGTAAAAGGATAGCTCTACACCGGGAGCGCCGGACATGAAAAAGAGAACAACAGCGTATTTTATTACGAGACATTAATAGCGATGAGTATACCGGCGCTGGCGATAAACCAGGCCGCGGCCGCGCAAGCGACAATTGTGGCAGTGACATCACCGCCGGATTCGATGCCCATCCCGGCAGAATATCGGACTGTCTTCGGCATCGGCGACGGTGCCGGTGCAGCTTTCTTTGCCTTGGCCGGCATTTCTTTTACCGGGGCCGCTCCGCAATTTTCTTTCACAGACTCAATGCCGTTCATGGCACCGGCTTTGTTTGTGTAGCCTTCACCCGAGTCGGCAATGATATTGCCGTTCTGGTGAATGAGCCTCCAGCGGAACTCGCCTGCTTTGTCCTTATATAGCTGAAACTTTGCTTTGGCTACCGGTGCTTTGGCTGCCGGTGCTTTAGCTGCCGGTGCCTTGGCTGCCGGTGCCTTGGCTGGAAGTTCTTTTACCGGAGCTGCCACGCAGTTTTCTTTCACAGACTCGATGCCGTTCATGGCACCGGCTTTGTTTGTGTAGCCTTCGCCTGAATCGGCAATGATATTGCCGTTCTGGTGAACGAGTCTCCAGCGAAACTCATCTGCTTTGTCTTTGTATAGTTCAAATTTAGCTGCCATAATCCATCCCTTCCTTCAAGTTAAATAAAAAACTCAAATAATTTGACAAAACAATATTACTAATTCTACCAGCCGTTTAGATGTTCAATAATATAACATGTGTTTTATAATGTCAAGTATTTTTTTTAGTTACGCTTTACAGGGATTTGGTTATCAAACCGGCGGTCCCGGACTATTTGCATCAAAGTACAGCTCAAGCGGGTGGAATTCACGTCTGGCAATTACGGTAATTATCTGGAAGAAACGTTAACTTTAGTGTAGTTGACAGATAAGAATCAGGAGTCCAATAATTTGATAGTATCGGGTGAGGAATTTATGTGAATCCGGATGCGTATTTAAAGGAGACGTATCCGGGCAGGGTATTATTCGTTTTAAGAGGAGGTTTTAACGATGAAGAAGATTGTGTTATTAGTTGTAGTTGCATTACTGGTTTTCGCTGCCAGCGGATTCAACTGGGTATGGCAGAGCTTTGATGATTCCGGCAACTACGGATTTGAGTTCGGTGGTGATAATCCGGTCAGGATAATCAATCCGGCGGGAGATGGGCCGGGTACCCTGGAGGTGCAGGCCGGAGATACGTTCTCACTGACACTCGATTCTAATCCGACTACCGGCTTTCAATGGCAGCTGGCCGAAGCCCTCGACGGGAGTGTTCTTAAACTCATGAGCCAGGAGTATACACCCTCGGGTACCGGCCTGGCCGGCGCGGGCGGTAAAGAGAACTGGACCTTTTACGCCACAGGGCAGGGAACGACCGAGATATCCCTGAAGTATGTGCAACCCTGGGATGATGTTACCCCACCCGCCGTTACCAAGCAGTTCACTGTGATTGTCAGTGGCGGTTCGACTATCGTGATACCGGTTACCCCTGTTCCCAGTGCGGATATCGTAACAGTGGTCGGTGCCACGGTCACCTTCAGCATCAGTCAGCCGGTCGTCCCCGGGGGAGAATGGAATATCGTTGAACTTGACGAGAGTATCCTCACCCTCATCGATGATGAAACGGTAACCCAGGAAGGCGTCCTGGGGGCGGTTGTACGAGTGTTAACTTTTAGGGCAGTTGGTACCGGGCTGACCACCGTATATCTGGAGAATGCCTCTAATCAGGCGTCTTTTACGGCCTTAATAGTTGAGTAGTAGAATCCTGGAATAATTGTGATAAAGACCTGCGTGGTAGAACAGCGCGAGTCTTTGTGTCCATATTATTTCATAAATGAATTATATAAAAAATTAGCCAGGCTGGGGATATTAAGAAAGGTTAAAAACCCAAAGCCTGGCGTTATACGCTTATTACCCTGATGCTTCTCTCAAGAAGTCTTGCCGGAATTGTCCTGCTACTGTCTAGTCTGATTCCAGCATGCACTTTACGACGGAGGCCGGTATGCGCCGGTCTTTTCTGGGACCGATGCGATAAGACTGGAGCACTCCGGATTCGGTCCAGATGCGGACGGTATTGGGGTGCACGCCCAGCAGGCGCGCTGCCGCACTGACTGAAAGCAGAGTGTTGCCGTCGTCCTGACTTTTCCGATTCAGGGTTATTGGAGATTCAGGAGTATTTCGATTATTATTTCTGTTATCCATTTTATTTACCTGCGATAGTGTTATTTACTGGATACTACCATTTTAAACGGAAAAAACAGGACAAGCCAGTGACCCAAGTACAGAAGATTGTGCCAGAAGACAAAATAGGAATAGCTTCCAGTATTGGAAGCTATTCCAGTTCTGTAGTCGATAGTTACTTATATTTGGCGAATTATTGAGTGTCTTTTATAAAGCTGAGGGCGGCTGAATTCATGCAGTAGCGTTGGTGGGTTGGAGGCGGCCCGTCATCGAAGACATGACCCAGATGAGCATCGCATCTGGCACACAGGACTTCCGTCCTGGTCATGCCCAGGCTGTTGTCTTCTTCGAGCCTGATATTTAAGTCTGATACCGGTTCGTAATAACTGGGCCATCCCGTACCCGAATGGAATTTGGTCGAGTTTTTAAAGAGGTCCGTGCCGCATCTCACACACTGGTAAATGCCGGTGTCTTTAATCTCATCGAAAGTGCACGTGAAAGGCCTTTCCGTACCTTTCCTGGCGGTCACCCGGTATTGCTCGGAACTCAGCAACTTCTTCCACTCTGCATCCGTTTTTACCACCTTCTCTACGTCCAGAGTTATATTGTGTTTGCTATCGTATACTTTTATTGTCGCCATTTGATGAAAAACCCTTTTATATTATGAACCCAGCGTTTCGGCAAACACCCTTCCATAGTCCTGGCAGGCGCGCATTCCCTCACCGGCTTCGTGCACTTCACCGCCGATATAGCGCCTTTCACTATCCTGTCCCCTCCCCGATGCCTCCAGCAGAGCTTCCAGCATATTAAGAGGGCCCAACTCGAATGGCTCCATCTTGAACACGTGTTGCATGGTATTGTAAACCATCTCCGGGGCATTACCGTCATGTGTATAGGAGCCGAAAGCTCCGGCAAGCTTGCCTTCCAGGTTTGCCTTTTTTGCCAGGAAAAGGAATTTCTTCATCGGTTCGGTCATATCTCTATGGTAGGTGGGGCAGCCGAAGATGTATCCGTCATAGCCTGCCACGTCATCGGCCTCTTTCAGGTCGGCTATTTTCTTTACCTGTACCTGCTGGCCGGCGATGCGTATGCCCTCGGCCATATACTCTGCCATCTTTTGAGTGTTGCCGGACAGACTGAAATAAGCGATAAGCACCTTCTTCATCGAGATTCCTCCTTTGTTGCCAGGAATTATTTAAGTTCTTTCTAAGTTACCCGGGGCTTTTATCCGATGACCATTGTGTGTTCTTTTATAGACGCTATTTTAAGTTGGCCGCGACAAAGTCCCAGTTGACCAGCCACCAGAAAGCCTCGACGTATTTGGGCCGGGCGTTGCGGTAGTCGATATAATAGGCATGCTCCCAGACATCGCAGGTAAGCAGCGGTTTCTTGCCTGTTTTCAGGGGATTCTCGGCGTTGGGGGTGGCCTCGATGGCTAAAGAGCCATCCCAATTCTTAACAAGCCAGGCCCAGCCGGAGCCGAACTGTGTCGTGGCGGCTTTGGCAAACTGCTCCTTAAATGCATCGAACGAACCGAAGTTCTTATTAACGGCCGCGGCCAGCTCTCCGGAGGGTTCGCCGCCGCCTTTGGGCGAAAGGCAGTTCCAGTAGAACGTGTGATTCCATACCTGGGCCGCGTTATTGAAGGTGCCGCCGGTGGCCTTTTTAATAATGTCTTCCAACGGCAGGTCTTCAAACTCGGTACCCGGAATCAGCTTGTTCAGGTTATCCACGTAGGCTTTGTGGTGTTTACCGTAATGGTACTCCAGAGTTTCCTCGGAAATATGGGGTGCCAGCGCATCTTTGGCATAAGGCAGTTCCGGAAATTTGTGTTCCATTTTATCCTCCTGTAAAGAGCATAGTATTCAATGCTGGACTATTATTATAGTGCAAATCGATTATTAATCAAATATTACGGATTTTTTGAAAAATGTAATATAATATTAATTTTAACCATATCGCTCGTTGAAGTAAGTGACATATATCTCATTGGATGTTGGTTTGATGCAGATTCAACGCTTGACGTTGAGAAATGAGTCGTTTTAAGATGAACATAGACTGCGCTTGCCGGAGAGTGAGGGTATGCCGTACAAAGCAATAACATATGAAAAAAGGGGTTATATAGCCAATATCACTTTGGACCGCCCGGCGGAAGGCAATGCTCTAAACGTGGACATGGCTCAGGAGCTTGAGGAAGTCTGCCGGCAGATAAACGGGGACGATGACATTTATGTGGTAACGCTAACCGGTGCCGGCGACGTTTTTTGTCGGGGTGGTGATGAAGGTATCCGGGAACTTTCATTCCGTCCCGCCGGGGCCATCGCCGGTATAGACCGACCCGTTATCGCCGCCGTGAACGGCGACGCGCTGGGAGAAGGTCTGGAGATGGCATTAAGCTGCGATATCCGGCTGGCTTCCGATAATGCCCGCTTCGGCCTGACGCAGGTAGCCGGGGGGCGTATCCCCATCGACGGCGGTACGCAGCGCCTGCCCAGAATAATCGGGAGGGGAAAAGCCCTGGAGCTTATCCTGACAGCGGACAGGATAACAGCCGGGGAAGCCCTGGAAATGGGACTGGTCAGTCGGGTAGTACCCGCTGAAAAGCTGGCTGGGGAGGTTGCGGAGTTAGCAGAAACTATTGCTGCCAAGGGGCCGGTTGCCCTGAGATATCTCAAGGAAGCAGTGAATAATGGGA
>CAYYVO010000061.1:7260-8660 GCA_964475175.1 uncultured Dehalococcoidaceae bacterium
GGGGATGGATATGACCATGGAACAGGGGCTCCGACTGGAGGCGGACCTGTATTTCCTCCTGCACACCACCGCCGACCGCACCGAGGGTATCAGGTCTTTCTTGGAGAAGAGAAAGCCGGATTATAAGGGGAAATAGGAGAGGGCGGAAATGAAGATAATATGGACTATTACTGTCTTGATTATCATTACATTGCTGACTTTGGTGGCCTGTTCATCTCCAACGTCACCCGTAACTCCACCGGAAAAACCTGGCCCTGTTCCAGCACCTGAACCGGCGCCAAAACCCGAGCCTCCCACCAAACCTAAAACACCTTCACAACCTGATAAACCCACCATTGAACCGATAGAACCACCCCCGCAATCCCCGCCTTCCAAACCTGCAGAGGAACCCGACCCGCCGTTGCCACCTCCAGCACCGGACAACGCAGGGGTGCTACGGCTGTACTATTACGGGCATGTCATGACGCCCGGTACTGACCCGGCTGCAATATCTGGGCCGCACACCATTTACAGCGCCACTTCTACCGACGGCATCAATTTCACTGAGGACCCCGGTGTGCGTTTCTCGTATGATACGGGGGGTCAGTTCGGAATCACTGACCCGGATGTAGTACGGATGAACGATGGGTCATGGTTGATGTTCATAAGTATGGGACAATCCTTGCTAAAGGGAACCTCTCCCGACTCATCAGGGACATTTACCTGTGATGCATCCTTCAACTGGAACCAGGGCGGCGTCCCAGGGTCGTATAACTTCGGTGGTACCATCCGGACCTTTGTCACTTTCGGTGATGAAATTCATGCCGCCGTCTATGACGAGACAAGCGACAACCTTAACTACGTTGGCGTTGCCTTGAATAAACCTTCCGTTGGTGCAGTTCAGAGTCCGTCAATAATCAAGGTCGATGATACTTATTACATGATTTATCTCTACCGTCCCTCCGCCGTTGCCGACCCCAGAGAACATGAAATCTACATAGCCACTTCTCTGGACGGAATAAGCTGGACTCAGCACGCCCAAAACAGATTTATCTGTAATGGTTCGGTGCCGGGAGCTGTATATTATAATGAAGCCATCTATATTTACTATTGCGGTGTAAAGTATCAGCCAGGGCAAGAAGGCGATATGGGAGTAGCTGTCAGTCAGGACAAAGGCTTCAGTTTTTCCCACCATATGATGATAATCAAAGGAAAAACAATATCCGGAGCAGTTGACCCGGCGGCCGTTGTCGACAGCCAGTAGGACAATCATGGCATTTGAAGTTATTATTTACGAGAAAAACGAGGGTACCGCTTATATCACCCTTAATCGCCCCAAAGCCCTGAACGCTTATAATATCAGGATGCGGGACGAGTTGTACGAGGTGCTGGGCGCTATAAGGGATGACCCTGATGTAGAG
>CAYYVO010000062.1:0-8619 GCA_964475175.1 uncultured Dehalococcoidaceae bacterium
CGGACCCAGCGGGGCTATCATTTCCATTATCTCCCGCCGGCCCCCGTAAGCCCCCCCCGGTAGCCCCCCGCCGATTATCTTGCCCAGGCAGGTGAGGTCGGGGCTGACTATTTCGATGTCCGCGCCGTAATCGAGGAGAGTTTTAACCTTACGTAAGGCCACCCGTCCTCCCCCGACCACCACGCACCTCTTTCCGCTCATATTCACGAACATCGGGTAATAGCTGATTCTGTTATTCACGTGTCACCCCGCTGCTTTTGCCGGTCGCGGTAGCGTCTGCAACTCTCCACGAGACCCGGAGCCAGGCCGGGCCGGCTGCCCAGGTGCAGGTGAATGTAGGATGCGAGCAGCATACCGTCCTGAAAGCCCTCCGGGCGTTCATCGCTTTTGTCCCGGACGGTATAGGCCGGATTGTTACCGCCGCCGTTTTTCAGGACAGACCAGTGGAACTCGTGGCCCCGCACCTCCTCCCCCTTGCGCAGGATGGGACCGTCGTGCAAGGCCTCGACGGTGCGGTAGCCCAGGCTCAGGCGCGGGCTGTCGATTTGTGATGCCAGCGGGATTGTCCCGGTCATCGTGTATTCGTTCCCCTCTAGGTCGCTGATACTTTTGCCGAGGTACATCAACCCGCCGCACTCAGCGTAAACAGGCATGCCCCGCCCCGCCGCCGATTTTATATCTTCTTTGATAGATTCATTAGCGGCAAGCTCGGCGGCAAACAGCTCGGGGAAACCCCCGCCGATATAGAGTCCGGAAATATCCGGGGGTAGCGTGGAGGCCTCCAGCGGACTGAACGGGACGATTTCGGCACCCCGGGCCGCCAGGAGGTCGAGGCTGTCTTCATAGTAGAAGCTGAAAGCCCTGTCCCGGGCTACGGCGATTCTCACTTTGGGGGGTATTGGTTTCTTCGGAAACAGCTTTGGTTCCACTTCGGGAACTTTGGCCTGTTCAGCGAGTTTTAATATACCGGGAATATCCAGCGTGGCTTCGCATTGAGCGACAATGCTGTCTAAAAATTCATCGTCCACCGTCCCTTCGACGGTCGGTACCAGGCCAAGGTGACGCTCGGGCATCGAGAGGTTGTCCCGCCGCGGCAGGTACCCCACCACGGGGACGCCGGTATAGTGCTCCACGGCTTCCCGGCATATGTTGAAATGCCCCTCGCTGCCGATGCCGTTAAGGATAACTCCGGCGAGGTTGAGCGATCTGTCGAAATCACGGTAGCCCCCCACCATCGCCGCGATGCTGCGCGCCCCCTTGCGGCTGTCAACCACCAGTAAAGCAGGCGCCCCCAACAGCTTGGCGACCTCCGCGGTGCTGCCTTCGTCGCCGGTAGGGGAGTGGCCGTCGTAGAGTCCCATCACCCCTTCGATTACAGCGATGTCTTTGCCCGCCGCCGCCCGGTTGAAAAGCTCCAGCACAGCGTCATGCGGCAGCATCCACGTGTCAAGGTTGCGGGAGGGCACGCCGGTAACTCTAGTGTGATAGGAGGGGTCGATATAGTCCGGCCCGCTTTTAAACGGCTGCACCCTGAGTCCCCGTTTTACCAGGGCGCCCATCAGCCCGGTGGCTATGGTGGTTTTGCCGACGCCGCTGACGGTACCGGCGATGACTATTGCTTTCACGCCTGCTCGACCTGGGAACTATAATTGCGGAGTTCCCTCAGTACGTGGAGCATCCAGTTGACCCCTTTAACGCTGACCTTGTACTGAGAGCGGCCGGTTGACAGGACCAGCCCATCGTTCGCCATCTGGTGAATATAGCCCGATATCGCCTGCGGTGTGACACCCAGCTTGGTCGCGATGCTCTTCTGCTGTATGCCGGGCCCGCTGGCAGCAATCTCGACCAGTATCTGAAACCTGGTAGCGGAGTTTTTATTTTGGAGTATCTCAACCATGACTTAAGCTAAATAGTCATTTATTCAAGTATACTTTATCCCCAATTATAGCACCTGTTGTCTGATATTACACATCTTACATCATCGGCAAATAAGTCACATCCGTATGAAAATAAGTAAAATAATCCAGGAAAAAGAGCTTTATTATAGAATATTGCTTCAGAGGATATCCGAGGAAACAAGGGATTCCGTAACTTTTATGAAATTAACAGTTGAGAAATTATTAGCGATATTGATACAGAGACTAAAAAGTATTATTCCCGGACAGCGTCAACTACCGGGGGCTGTAGAAAAATTTACGGATACCCGGCAACACAATTCGTTGTTGCATTACGTGGCATCTCATGAATCGCCAAATGGCAAATAGACATAATACCTGTGTATGAAGTCCAGGTGGAAATCGATAAATACCAAGGGAGTTTATATTACAAGATTATTTCGATAATTCCGAAAACATGAATACAGAATCCCCCGGACAGCGGCAACTTCTGAGGGTAAAGGCAAAGTAATAAATCATTGGCGGACACCCGGTGCCTTTCTGCTTTTCCGGTGTTTCCCGACCGATATACCCAATAGAAATGCGGTCCGAAAAGCCGCCAGCCTTCCCCCTTTTTCAAGACGGGTAATTGCCTGCACAGTCGTCCGGTCTCATACCTGAAAAATACCAGATGAAAACTATGAAGTATATTTTAGAGATTAATATTTAATGAAAAGCAAAACCAGAATATTCAGTAAAAAGTATTTACCGGTTTGGCTGGCGCTGATACTGCTCATCGCGTCAGGTGCGGGGGCTGCTTTAGGCTCCATCGTTGCGGGAAAAGTAACCGGTGATATAAGTATTAACACCTCCGGGAGCGCCGGCGGCTTGCATATCGGCGAACCGCTCTGTGATACCATTACGCACTCGGTGGATGAAGCGCTCGAAGTCAGCGGCAACGAGACCGATATGGCGATCAACACCTGGCCTCCGGGCTTCGGTTTCTCAGAAATACCCGATCTTGATAACCTCGCCTTTTCAGATGACGTCTACCAGAGTATTGCCGCGTCGCCTATTAGAATCTCGCAGCAGATATACCGTTTCTATGTCGGGGATGGTGATAACATCGATAAGCTGGTTATTAACTGGGAAGGATACGGTGAAGTAAACGGCACGCTGCGGGTCTATGATAATACGGGGGCTGCCTGGGGTATGGCCGAATCCATAGAAACATCGGACAGCACTCTCTCCATAAAAATCACCGATTCTACGGACATCAATATTTCGGAGGCGGTTAGCGGTAACGGATATGTATACGTACAGGCATTTCTCAGCGCTGTAAACAACTCGCTTTTTGCCGACTATGTAACGGTAACGGCAACTTATTCCGCTATCGACTGGGCTAATTGGGCGGGTTTCGATGGCCCGGAAATAGCGAATCGTGAGTTCCCCGTCCCCAACCGTTGTATCGGTGTTCACAGCGATGACCAGACCGGTTTCGAGGCTGCATCAGAACTCGGTATCGGCGATTGGTGGCTCTTCATGCTGCCGGTGAAGAACGCTGGCAGCTCGGATATTGCTGCCGAACTGACACTGGATGTCCCCGGGTGCCTTAATGTCTACATAATGTCGGCTGACGAGGTAGGTCACGCCAACCCCAGGGTCACCGATGCTGTGCGCAGCGGAGCCAATACCTGGCAGTTCCTGGTTGATGCCGATGCCGCAAAACAGGATGACGCCGACTACCTGTACGTTATCCTCAATGCCCATAATGACTGCGGGCCGGATTATTATACTATTACCGGGACAATAGAAGGCGTATCATTTGCATCCCAACTGTCCGGACCGGAGCAGGAGGTTTCAGGAGTCACCTCTGTATCCAGCATCGTGGATGCTTCGGGTAACTTTACGCAGTCGGTATACCCCCAATCGGCGGATGGCCTGGTCATTCTGTCCATCGAAAAGGGCACGGTAGGCCTGACGGCCGGCGGCGAGCCGCTGAGCGAGATAACGATACGTAAAATGGCAAGTCCGCCGCCGCCTCCCGCCGACGGCAGTATTATCGGCCTTCCTTATAACCTCGGTCCCATCGGGGCCACCTTTAATCCGCCGATAAGGATTACGTTTAGATATAATCCGGCGGATATCCCCCCGGGCGTTCTCGAATCTAATCTGAACCTCGCCTGGTGGGACGAGACCATCGGCGACTGGGTGCTGCTGGCTAATATCACCGTCGATACGGTCAATAATAAAATCGGTGCCGACGTCAGCCACTTTACCGCCTTTTCTCCGGTCGGGTTCGAATCTCCAACGGTGGAAACCGTAAGCGAGACAGAGCTTACCGCCCTCAGCGCCACGCTTAACGGTGATTTGACCGACCTTGGTGATTCCCCGACTGTAGACCTTTACTTCGAATGGGGGACGGATACCACCTATGGAAATTCCATCAACGCTACTCCCGCCTCGACCTCTGCTATCGTAGCGTTCAGTGCCGGTCTTACCAACCTGACTCCCCAGACTACGTATTATTTCCGCGCTGTGGGCGACGGCCACAATCACGGTATTGATTACGGCGATGATATGACCTTCACCACCCCCGAATTGTGCACGGTGAATACTACCGGCGCTGTTGATATCACCGGCCTTTCCGCCAACCTGACCGGGGAACTGACCAGCCTCTATATACCCGCCGGGCACCCCGGAGTCGAAGTAGGCTTTGAGCTGGGGACAACAGTGAACTATAGTATGAGCGGTCCAGTCGGTACGCTGACCGCGCCGGGTACGTTTAGTATTGAGGCTGTTTTCCCGTTTATCTCAGCTAATACCACCTATCATTACCGTGCCTTTGCTTACGATGGAGTACAATACTACTACGGTGCGGATATAACCTTCACGACTCCCGTTTTATGCACGGTGAATACTACCGGTGCCGTTGATATAACCGACGTATCCGCCAATCTTACCGGGCAGGTAACGGTAATAAACGTGCCGCCGGAAATATGGGGTATGGGTGGCATGATTGGTGCTGGTTTTGAACTGGAGTTTAGCTCTAACCAGACGGCGGTGCTTAGTACTCTTCAAGGTTATGCCGGTACGCTGAGCGGCACGGGACCGTTCAGTTTACTGACAACGAATGTCGGCGTTTCGCTACTCTCCGATACCGAATATCGGTTCCGCGCCTGGATGACGTTCGGTGGCACTACCTTCTACTATGGTGAATGGAAGAACTTCTTCACGCTGCCCTGAGATATTGCGTATATTACCCGGAGCCACCGCCCATCGGTGCGGAAACCTCCAGTATCTGCCCGGAAAGTTTGCTGGAAACATCCGAAACAAGGAAGGCCACGGCATTGGCGATGTCCTCGGGAGTGGTCGTTTTCCCGGCCTTGGCCAGGTTATCCACGAGCTCGGCCATATGTGGGTCGCCCCCGCTTACCCTGTGAAAGTTGGTGGCCCCCGGCCCGGGGGCTATGACATTGATGTTGATGCCCCGTGCGCCCACCTCGCCGGCCAGGGTCTTGCTGAACATCACCGTGCCGGCCTTAGCGCCGACATATACCGCCGCCCCGGCCAGCCCCGTGGGCTGATGGGCTGCGTGTGTGGAGAAATTCACGATTTTGCCGTAATTTCTCTCCAGCATATGGGGGAGGAGGGCCTGGGTAACGTTCATGGTTCCCCTGAGATTGATATTGATATCCACGTCCCACATATCCTGCGTAGTATCGATGAAAGGCCGGACACCGCTGGCACGCCCGGCGCAGTTGACGAGGATATCGATATGGTCGAACTCCGCCAGCGCTTTCCCTACAGCGGCATCTACATCGGCTCTATCCGTGATATCTACCTTCAAGGCAATCGATTTTCTGCCCAGGGCTTTCACTGCGGCGGCGGTCTGCTCCGCCCCGGCAAGGTCGATGTCAGCGCAAATGACGTCACAGCCTTCTTCCGCCAGCATGACGGCAATCCCCTTGCCGAATCCCACCTGGCTGCCCGTTCCGGTTACCAGCGCTATTTTATCTGTTAATTTAAGGTCCATTTGCTTCTCCTAAAACATTATAATACACGCAATCTTTGAGTAGCCTTTTGATCAATTTCAAACGATTGCGGGTCGATGACGACCCCGTAATCTTCCCGGGCGCTTTCTACGGAGATGTAACCGTTGATTACATCTCGCTGAACTTCTTCGGCGTCTCTTTGGAGGGGATCGCCGTAGCCGCCCCCGCCGCCGGCGGTAGCCATCACGGTACACCCTTCATCCAGCTGCATGCCGGATGTCTTAAGTACCTCTATTCCTTCTTCCCCTTCCGGCTTGATTACCGAGTAATTCCTCAGCCCCTCCTTGCCGCCGTTAATACCCCAGTGCGGGGCCTTCCCCTTCTCGATAAAGGTGAAAAGCGTGGCGGGGGAAAGAAGCCGGATTTGAAGTCGGGAACCAAGGCCGCCCCGGTGCTGGCCGGCGCCGCCGCTATCCTGCACGACCTCGTATTTTTCTACCCGTAAAGGAAAGGACGACTCCGTAAGCTCTATGGAACCACCCTGACCGCCTCCGGCTCCGGCGATAGAATGGTGGGCGGTGCAGTTATCGCCGTCGGAATAGAAATCAGCCCCGTTGCCGATGGATGCACTGGAAAGGGTCGCCCATTGCCTCCCCGTTTCGGGTTCCACCCCGAAGAATCCCACGCCGCACACATCACCGCCGGAACAGGCGGGTATTCTTTCCGGCAGAACCGCGTAAAGCGCTTTATTGACCAGCTCCAGTATCGTCGAGGCTACGTTGCCGCAGAGAAAGCACGGCGCGTTGGGGCCGGCGTTATAGATGCAGCCTTCCGGGGCTATAACGGTGATGGGCCTGTTGGAGCCTTCGTTGGCGGGCAGCTCCGGACTGGTTAACGCCTTTACCGCCATCCTTGCCGCCGAAAGCGTGGTGACCCACAAACCGTTTATCGGGCCGTGCTGTTCCGGGTCAGAGCCGGTGAAATCCAGGGTTATATCGCTCCCCTTTATCGTTACCGTTACCTTCGTCTTTATCGTGGTATCCAGGTCGATTCCGTTGCTGTCCATGAAATCTTCCGCCGTCCAGGTGCCGTCGGGTATCTTTTCGATAGCCAGGCGGGTGATACGCTCGCTGTGGTCGTACGTCTCCCTGATGCACGCGTTTATCGTATCGACGCCGTATTTCTCCAGCAGCTCCGTGACCTGCTTCTCGCCGAAACGGCAGCCGGCAATCTGGGCCTGGATATCTCCCCACTCCTGCTCCGGCGCCCGGGAGTTCCACCTGATAATGTCCAGTATCTCCCGCTGGAGCTTACCTTTCCTATAGAGCTTAAGCGGGGGTATGCGCAGGCCTTCCTCGTAGATATTGGCGGCGTCGGTAGGGTAGGTATTCTTGGCGCCGACGTCCTGCCAGTGAGCCTTGCTGGTGGCATAGCCGAAGAGCTTGTTTTTAAAGAAAACGGGGATAAACAGTACGGCGTCCGAGGTATGATTGCCGGTAAACTCCGGGACGGTGGAGATTATTACGTCGCCGGGCTCGATGTTCTCCCTGCCGATAAAGTCGATGCAACTGCGGGTGGCGGGACTGGAACTGCTCAGGAAAAGGAGGATGCCTTTTTCCGATTGCGCGATAATGCCGGCATCGGCATCGAGGATGGCAAAGGAACAGTCCATTATCGTGCTGAGGAAAGACGAGACCCCGCACCGGGCCGCCGTCTCTATCATCCCGTTGGCGATGGATATCAGCCTGTTCCGCACCACCGCAAACGTAATCGGGTTCACTTCAGGCATTTAAGTACCCCCGGTATGAATAATAAGATTGCCCAGCCTGTCCACTTCCAGCTTCTGGCCCGGCATGACAACGGTGGTGTGGAACGGCTCTTCCACGATTGCCGGCCCGTCGATAGTGTTGCCGGCGAGGAGTAAATCTCTTTCATATATATCGGCATCGACGAATCCGCCATCCAGATATACTTTTCGCTTCGGCTTTACGGCACTCGGCGGGATTTGCTTGCCCTGCTTGATTTCAGTCACCGGCACGTCCTTGATTTTCCCGGTTGCCTTCAGCCTGACAATAGCGGTAATCAACGGGGCGGCGATGCGGTGGCCGTATTTTGTTTCATGGAGTTTTTCAAAGGCATCCCCGATTTCTTTCTTCGAGCTTTCTTTCAGTTCGCCGCCGGGCGCCGGCGTTTCGATATGGTAGTGCTGGCTCTCGTAGCCCATGTCTACAGACCTTGAATACTCTATATCGTCTGCGGACATGCCTTCTCTGGTGAGTATCTCGAAGGCGCCTTTTTCCATTTCTCTATAAATATCCTCAAGGTCTTGAATATCAAGCTTATCCATGGAACGCGCATAAGCCCGGGAGTACGTATGCACCAGGTTCATCGTCAGGATACCCCGGGCGGAAAAAACCCCCGGACTGCGCGGAATTATGACCTGAGAGATAGACATATCTTCGGCTATAGCCCCGGCGAATATGCCCCCGCCGCCTCCGTATCCCATTATGGTGAAGTCCCTGGGGTCGTAGCCCTGGCCGATTAATATCTCCGTGGTGGCGGTGGTCATGTTGTTTCTGGCCACGGCCAGGATGCCATCGGCGGCCTCTTGCAGACTTAATCCCAGCTTCTCGGCGATGCCGCCAACTCCCTTTTTTGCCAGTTCTATGTCCAGGCGAGCTTCGCCGCCGAGAAAATACTCAGGGTCTATCAGACCGTTGACGAGGGCGCCATCCGTAACCGGCGGCTCC